>JAILBY010000026.1 GCA_024680655.1 Clostridiales bacterium
AAGAAAATAAGCGTTCTCGTTCCTTGCTACAACGAGCAGGAAAACGTTGTTGGAATCGCAAACGCGATTCTTGAGGAATTTGACAAGAACCTTTCTAAATACCAATGCGAGCTTGTCTTCATCGACAACTGCTCAACGGACAACACAAGACCCCTCTTGCGCGAGCTTTGCAAAAAGCAAAAAATGGTAAAGGCGATTTTTAACGCCAGGAACTTTGGCCAGTTCAACTCGCCTTACTACGGAATCATGCAATGTACGGGCGACTGTGTCATTTCAATTTGCTGCGACTTTCAGGATCCTGTGGAATTGATCCCGGTCTTTGTCGAGGAATGGGAGAAGGGCGCCAAAATCGTAAGCGGCATCAAGACCCAAAGCGACGAGGACAAGTTTGTCCGCTTTTTGAGAACCTGCTATTACAAGGTGATTCACAAGATGAGCGACGTCGAGCAAATCGAGCACTTTACGGGCTTTGGCTTGTACGACAAGGATTTTGTGGAAGTGCTTAGAAATCTAAAGGACCCCACGCCATTTTTGCGCGGCATCGTCGCCGAGCTTGGCTTTAAGCGGGTCGCCGTTCCATACAAGCAGGCCCGCCGCCGCGCGGGAAAAACCCACAACGACTGGTATTCCTTGTACGACGCCGCGATGCTCAGCTTTACAAGCTACACAAAGGTTGGCTTGCGCTTTGCCACGATCGGAGGCTTTGCGGTCAGCTTTATAAGCCTTTTGGTGGCTCTCGTTTACGGCGTGTACAAGTTCACCCATTGGAACACCTTCTCGGCCGGAATCGCGCCCCTTGTAATCGGCGTTTTCTTCCTTGGCTCGATGCAGCTTTTTTTCATCGGCTTTATGGGGGAATACATTATGAGCATGAACAACAGAATCATGAACAGGCCTCTTGTAATCGAGGAAGAACGGATCAACTTTGACTAGGAAAAGCGAATGAAGAAAGTAATCACATACGGAACCTTTGACTTGTTCCACGAGGGCCACTTTAACATTCTTAGGCGCGCAAAGGAATTGGGAGACTACCTTATCGTCGGCGTCACCACTGAGCAGTACGACGAGACGCGCGGAAAGCTCAACATCGTTGACTCCCTTGACGAGCGCATAAGGAACGTCAAGGCCACAGGTTTTGCCGACGAAGTTATCGTTGAAGACCACCTTGGCCAAAAGGTCGAGGACATACAAAAGCGCGAGATTGACATTTTTACAGTCGGCTCTGATTGGACGGGCCAGTTTGACTACTTGAGGGATTATTGCGAGGTTGTCTACCTTCCGCGCACAGAGAACGTGAGCACGACTTTAAAGAAAAGCCGCTCAATCATAAAGCTTGGAATAATCGGAAGCGGAAGAATCGCAAGCCGCTTTGCAAGCGAGGCTCACTTTGTAAGCGGCGTCCATGTGACCAGCGTCTACAACCCCCGCGAGGAAAGCGCCCAGTCCTTCGCGTCCCGCTTTGGAGTTTCAGCCTTTACGGACAACTTTGACGCCTTTTTGCAAAGCGTTGACGCGGTCTACATCGCAAGCCCCCACGGAACCCATTGCGAATACGCAAAGAAGGCCCTGCAAAATAAAAAGCACGTCCTTAGCGAAAAGCCCTTGGCCTTCTTTAAAAAAGACGCGGAAGAGCTTTACGCTTTGGCCCGCGAGAACAAATGCGTTTTGCTTGAGGCCTTAAAGACCGCCTACTGCCCGGGCTTCAACCAGCTTTTGGGCTTGGCGCGTAGCGGCGTCATCGGCTCGATTAGAGACGTGGAGGCTACCTTCACCCGCCTTACAAACGACGGCGGCCGCGAAAAGGAAGACGAAGTTTTCGGCGGCGGCTGGACAGAATACGGAAGCTATGTTCTTTTGCCAATCATAAAGCTTTTGGGAAAAGACTTTGAGGACGTTCAGTTTTCAAGCATACTGGCTCCAAACGGAATCGACCTTTACACAAAGGCGAGCTTTAAGTTCAAGAACGGCCTTGCGCTCGCAAAGACTGGAGTTGGCGTAAAGTCTGAGGGCCAGCTTGTTATTGCCGGAACCAAGGGCTACATCTTGGCGCCATCTCCTTGGTGGCTCACAAAAGAGTTTGAGGTTCACTACGAGGACTTTACCAAAATCGACAAGTACTCCGCGACCTTTTTGGGACAAGGCTTTAGGTACGAGCTTAGCGAGTTTGCCTATTTGATAAACGGATACGGCGAGCGAAGCTACAAGTTCACGGCGGGCGAATCGATTGCGATGGCGGACGTTATGGAACGCTTTATGTCGCACAGAAAGAAATTCATGGAGAGCCAATGAAGGCGCGTCTTTTGTTTGGCGGAATGTTTGCGATGGCGTTTTTTTTTACGGGAGCGCTTTTTTCTTGCGCGGCGGACAAGAACACTTTTGGCGCGGACGAAGGCCCGGTAAAGATTTGGGCCCACCGCGGCTCTAGCGCCCGCCATCCTGAAAACACTTTGGAAGCCTTTAAGGCCGCAGCCAAGCTTCCAATTGCCGGAATCGAGCTAGACATTCAGCTTACAAAGGACGGAGAGATTGTCGTCATCCACGACGAGACCGTTGACCGCACCACGAACGGAACGGGCGCCGTCAAGGACTGGACGCTAAAGGACTTGAAAAAGCTTAAGATAAAGTCCGCGTCAAAAAATCCCTTTAAAAAAAGCGCGGGCGAGCGGATTCCAACGATGAGGGAAGTGTTGGAATTGCTCAAGCCTTATTGCAAAAAGAACGGCCTTTTGATAAACATAGAGCTAAAGAACAGCCGGGTGCGCTACGAGGGGATGGAAGAAAAAATTCTTTCGCTCGTAAAGGAATATGGCCTGGAAGAAAGCGTGGTTTATTCGACGTTCAACCAGGACTCGCTTGAGCTTTTAAAAAAGCTGGACCCTTCGGTAAAGACCGGAGTGTTGAACGGCTCTGAGCAAGTTTGCGTTGACTTCGCCGCGCGCGCGCCTGTTGACGCGCTGCACCCCTATGTGGGCCGTTTGGACGCGGCCTTGGACGCCATGCAAAGCGGTCTTCCTGTCCGCGCGTGGGGCGGCGCCGAGTCCTTCTTTCCAAAGAAATTTGAATGCGAGATAAAAGACCTAAAGCGCCTTGCGGACGCGGGCGTGACGGACTTCATTACAAACATTCCGGAAGAATACATAAAAAGCCCCAGGCGCCAAACGCCGGTTTTTGAATTGAACCGTTCCTTTAACTATGAAAGCGGAGTCATGGAAAGCTCCGAGCAGCCTGTGATGGCCGACTTTCATTTTTACGAAGTTAACCCGGGCGACAAAATTATATGCGTGGACAAAGCCTGGCTTTACCAGGCGCCCTTTTACGACGAGCGCGTTGACGAAAGCTACATCCACACTTACTGCTATTCGCCGGAAGAGTCTTGGGCCACGTTCACAAAAAACATAAATGACGGAACGTGGAAAAAGTCCGACACCGTCTTTGACCGCCACGGCTGGGTAAGGCTTTGCGCAAAAAGGGCTGACGGCTCGCCGATTGACGCTTCGATGATTAGGGGCGCCCAGTTCGCGCTGCGCCTTGTAAGGACGCCGGCCGCGCGCAAGGCGAATCCGGTCTTTGACGCTGGGATAGAGGACACGGCAAAGAAGGCCCTGGCCCTAAAGGACAAGGACACGCTTACGTTCGCCTTGCTGACAGACTCGCACTACGTTATTAACGGCGGCTGGGAAGACACCGCAAGCAACTTGCTGGCCGTTAACAAAAAGGCGCCCTTTGACGCTTTGGTTCACCTAGGAGACTTTAGCGACGGAATGACAAGCGCCGCGATAACGAAGGAATATTTTTACAGCAATCTTTCGGACTTGCGCCGCTTGGGCTGCCCCTTGCATCTTGTGATAGGAAACCACGACGCCAACTACTTTAGGGGAAATCCACAGGCCTTTGACGAAAAGACTCAAAGCAAAGTTTTTTTGGCGCGGCCCCAGCCTTATTACTATGTTGACTACGCTGACAAAAAGCTGCGCCTGCTCGTTTTGTTTTCGTTTGACCACACGCAGCAAGGCCAAAGCAACAGGTACGGCTTTAGCGACGAAGAGGTTGAATGGACGCGCTCTGTTTTGGCCGACATGCCCGCCGACTATAAGGTCATTGTCTTTAGCCATGTTCCGCTTTTGGCCAAAATGCACTATTGGAGCGAGGAGATACGGAACGAGGCCGCGATGGTAAAAGTCCTGCAAGACTTTAACGCGGGCGCGCGGACGGACAACCAGGCGCCAGGCTTGGCCAACGCGCGGTCGGACAACCAGGCCTCGGACTTGGCCAGCGCGCGGTCGAGCAACCAAGCATCGGGCGCGGCTGGGCAAAAAGGCCGCCTGCTTGCCTTTGTCCACGGCCACATCCACGCCGATTGGGTCAACAGCGCCGACTTGTCCTTCCCAATCGTGTCAATCGGCTGCGCAAAGGTTGAGGACGACCAAGTCAAAAAGTCCGCAGGCTCCACCACCTATAGCCGCGCCCTTGGCGACGCGACGCAAGACCTGTGGGACGCGCTGGTGGTCAACACTCGGACGGGGCGCTTGGACTTTATCCGCTTTGGCGCCGGCGAGGACAGGACTCTGGGGGAGTAGAGGGGGAAATCGGCGAGATGAAAGACTCAAGCTTTTCTTTTGTAACAAAACGATGCTCTGCCCTGACGGAAGACGAAATGAATTCTGCGTCCGCTTTGTTTTCAAATAATTATGGAAGCTACAGCTTGTCTCATCCAGTTTCAAAATTTCGCGGCCGGCAGATAAGGCTTCCTCCGTCATATTATCAAAGGTTAACGGAAAAGCCGTGCAACTATGTCGCGTTTGCCTATTATAAAGAAAGATTAATTGGCCAAGCTTTTTATGTTGTGGAGCAAAGCGGCAAGGGAAAAATGACTTGGGTCATTCAGCTTGTCGTTGACAAAGCCTTTAGACGGCGGCAAGTGGCAAAAAAGCTTTTGTTTTCTATATGGGGCTTTTCCAATGACTTTGCCTGGGGGCTTGCCACAACAAACCCGGTGACGATAAAAACATTGGAATCTGCGACCATGCGAAAGGTTTCGTTGTCCTCAATGCAAAAGAATGTCAGCTATATAAAGCAGGCTTCTAAAAACATAGAGTTTGTGAATGAAGACACTATTGAAATTTCTGAGAATAATTCAACTGTAAATTCAACTTTTTTTGTGAGCCACAACGATATTCCTAAGTTGATAAACTCTTATGGAAAAAATTGGATTTTTGGCGATTTGCAAGAAGGTTATGAATGGTTGGCTTTTGCTTTTAAAAGCCAAGACTTAAAGCCAATATCTAAGAAAGATTTTGAAAAGATAATCGCCCACTCTGAGAAGTGCCTGGTTGACGCGTATTCCAGAATGGATATGAAAAACCATCCTTGGACAAAATATACGCGCGACGAAGTAGACTATATGGAACAGTTTATTCCCATAGCAAGTGGAAAAGATTCTGTTATTGTTGATGTTGGCTGCGGCATTGGTCGGCATGTTGCGGAATTGTATAGGCGAGGCTATAAAAATGTTTATGGCTATGACTTTTCTAACCGACTTTTGGAAGATGCAAAAACAAACAATCCTGAAATCGCCGACCGTTTTTTGCTGGGGGATTTTAGGAGCTTCTGCCCGCCGCAGAAAGCAGATTTTGTTATCTGCGTTTATGATGTGATAGGTTCTTTTGCCGACCAAAGACAAAATGACAAGATTGTTCGGAACATAAAGAAGATGTTAAAAAAAGGCGGACGAGCCATTGTGTCTGTTATGAATATGGAATTGACAGGGAATGTCGCCCGCCATAAATTTGATGTGTACGCAAATCCAAAGTCATTGTTCAAGCTAAAGGCCTCTAGCGTTATGCAGGAAACGGGCAACATTTTTAATCCGGACTATTATGTGATAGACACACATAGCGGCGCTGTGTTTAGAAAAGAAATGTTTACTAATGATGGTTATTTGGATTCTGAATACATTGTCAGAGACCGCCGCTACACAATGGCGGAAATTTGCGCGATGTTTAAGAAACATGGAATGTCAGTTTTGGACGCTCGCTATGTCCAAGCCGGAAGATGGGATTTTTCTTTGAAAAATACGGATTTGAAGGCCAAAGAAATTTTGTTGGTGGCGCAAAAGTAAGGAGCGGTCTTGACTTTTTTTAGCAAAGAACAAAACTACATACGCTATCGCAAGCTCAAAGCCTTTTGCAACTCGCTGGCTTTTTATTTGTGCCGAGTGTTTCCTATCGACAAAGAGCTTGTTTCTGTTTGTACGTTTGAAGGAAAGGGCGGTTTTGGCTGCAATCCAAAGTATATTGTTCAAGAGCTTCATAAACGAACCCCTGATTTGAAGTTTGTTTGGTTCGTGAACGACATGGCAAAGGAATTTCCTGATTACATAAAGAAAGTTCCAAACACCTTGTGGAGCCGCGCCTATTGGCTGACCCGCTCAAAGGTGTGGATAGATAATTATCGAAAACCATACGGTACGGTGAAGCGTCGCGGCCAATATTACTTGAATGTCAACCATTATACGATTGGAATAAAATGCACCGGCTTGTACAGGGGCGCCGGTTTTTCCAAAATGGCCTACATTGTAAGCAAGAACGATTCTGACATGGTTGACGACTTTGTAATTGATTCTGATTGGTGCGAGCAGATTTCTCCCCAGGCTCTTGTTTATGGCGGAACATACTTAAAGACAGGCGCTCCGCGTTGCGACATTCTTTTTGGCGACAGAAGCGCGCAAAAAAGAGCCTTTAGGCAAAAGCATAATTTGCCGTCGGACGCAAAAGTTCTTATGTACGCTCCCACTTTTAGGGAAGGTGCGCAAAACGGAAAGCGCTTTGTTTTTAGCGAAGTGTGGACAATCGACTTTGAGCGGCTATTAAAAAGGTTTGAAAAAAAGTTTAGCGGGGCATGGTATTTGTGCGTTCGCGTTCATCCGCAGCTCGCGCCCACTTTTAAGGAGTACAAAAATCCCGCCATACAAGACCGCCTTATAGACGAAAGCCAGGCGGACGACTTTTACGAAATATTGGCCGGCATGGACGCTTACATAACCGATTATTCCAGCGCGTGTTTTGAGGCTGGCTTTGCAAAAATTCCGGTATTCCTGTACGCCGACGACGTAAAAAAATACACGCATGACCGTGGCCAGCTTATGTGGAACATGGCCGCCGACAGCCGCAATGAAGTTGGCAACAACAAGGACATCACGCCTATGTTTGACGTTCGTTTGCCCTTTACGCTGGCGCAAAACAATGGCGAGCTTATGCAGGATATACAGAGTTTTGACGCGAGCTCTTATAATGACAAATTGGACGCCTTTTACAACAAGTTGGGTCTTGTGTTTAACGGGAACGCAAGCAAGAAATTGGCTGAAGTGGTGGAAGAAAAGCTTAAGTAGTTTTTTGGGGCCATTTGCAACTCCTGTTTAGTTGATTTTTGCCTAAATTCAACTAAATAAATATTGATTTTTGGATAGATTGTGATATAATATGCGTCAAGAGGTTCTTATGGAGCGCAAAACAAAGAGAATTCTTGATGTTTCTGACTTAATTAGTAAAAAGTCGCTTTTTTTGTTCGGGCCAAGGCAAACGGGAAAGTCAACTCTTGTTGACCAGCTTCCCGAGAAAACCTTCGCCCTAAAGTGGAATCTTCTAAAAGGAAAGCTCCGCTTGCAGATTAAGGCAAACCCCAGTTATTTGACGGAGCAGGCGGAACTACTTGATTTGCATGACTGCGCGATTTTCATTGATGAAATCCAGCTGTGCCCAGAACTGTTGAACGAGTGCCATCTTTTGATTGAAGGGCGCAATATCCGCTTTCTTCTTACTGGCTCTTCGGCGAGAAAACTGCGCTCGTATGGAACTAACCTTTTGGGCGGAAGAGCTTGGGAGCGCCATTTGCATCCGTTCACTTTTGCCGAAGTTGGAACAGACGCAAATTACAATCTGCCGTATATTTTTGAACACGGTCTTTTGCCGTCAATGTTCTATTCAACCGACATAGAAGAGGACTTGTCTTCATATATCGGAACCTATCTTACGGAAGAAATTTCCGCGGAAGGAACCGCCCGCAATTTGGGGGCGTTCGCGCGTTTCTTAAAAACAGCGGCGTTGACAAACGGGCAGCTGTTGAACTACGCGAACATTGCAAGCGATTCGCAAGTTCCTGTTCAGACTGTAAAGCAGTGGTACAAGGTTCTTGAAGACACTTTGCTTGGTTTTATAGTGGAACCGTACACCGCCGGCAAAAAAAGAAAAAGCGTGAGCGTTTCAAAATTTTATCTGTTTGATATTGCCGTTGCGCGCGCGCTGCAAAACATTTCTGTCCCCGGCGAGGCGAACGAAGAATTTGGCGAATGTTTTGAGCAGCTTGTGTGCATGGAGTTAAAGGCCTGGATTTCTTATAAAAGTCCGCGTTCGCGCCTTGCTTTTTGGCGGACAACAAGCGGGAATGAAGTTGACTTTTGCCTTGATGACGAACTTGCGATAGAAGTAAAATCGACGGACACAGTCACAGATAGGCACTTGAAGGGACTTAGAGCGTTGCGGGAGGAAGGAATCTTCAAGCGCTACATTGTTGTTTGCCGTGAAGAATATCCGCGCAAGGTTGACGGAATTGAAATTCTTCCGTGGAAATATTTTTTTGAGTCTTTGTGGAATGGGTGAAGGTGGCGGCGGAAACTCGCAACTGTTAAAAAGTTAGGCAAAACAACCATGGAATCAAAAAGCAAATTTGACTACGAAGTGGAAGCCTTTGAAAAAGCTTTTGCGGATATGCGCGACAAACGAATCGCTTTGTACGGAACAGGCCGCATGACGGCCACGTTGTTGGAGCGGTTGAAAGGCTTTAACATCGTAGGAGTTCTTGATAAAAACTCAGAATTGGTCGGCTCTTATGTATTTGGAAAAGAGGTTCTTGACCAAAAAAAAGCTGAGTCTGTTGCCGACCTTATAGTTATTAACACTTCTGGGGCTTATTGGGATACAATTTATCAAAGAATAGCGGATTATAAAATACCAATATATTATCGCAACGGCGAATTGGCTTGCAATAAGGCCAAGGATTTTGAAAGCAACGAGTATTGGGAAAAAAATGAAGAGGATTTGCGGAGCCAAATTTTAAAAGCCGATGTCATTTCTTTTGATGTTTTTGACACCTTGCTTGTTAGAAGGGTGACCGACAATATGGATGTTTTTCGTATTGTCGAAGACAAGTTGCGCTTAAAATATGGCGATTTAAATTTTGTTCAAATCAGAAAACAAGCTGCAGGAATAAATGCAAACCCGACAATCGATGAAATTTATGGCGCTGTCAAAGATTTGTCCGGTTGGCCAGATAAATGCATAAACTGCGCGAAACAGGCCGAAATAGATACCGAGATGGCTCTGATAGCGCCACGGACCGCTGTCGTGGATTTGTACCGCGAGGCTGTCAAATGCAAAGACGTGTATCTTGTGAGCGACATGTATTTTCCCAAGGAAATTATATGTGATTTTTTAACAAGCGTTGGTGTATCCATTGATATTAACCATATCGTTGTTTCTTGCGACTATAAAAAAAGCAAGCAAGACGGCGCCTTGTGGGAGCATTATTCCACTGCATTTGTGAAGGGGAGAAAGGCTCTTCACATTGGCGATGATGTCAAAGGAGATGTCATTGAGCCCGCTCGTTTTGGCATAAAGACTTATGAAGTGTGGAGCGAGGCTAAGTTGGTGGAAAACTCGTATTTGAGCGGCACAAATGCGTTTGCGAATTCGACTTTTGAATCTATTTTGTGTTCGACTCTGACAAATAAAATATGCAACGATCCATTTTGCTTTCATAAGAGCAAAGGAAAAGTTGTTTTTTCAAATGAGAAGGAAGCAGGATATGTTCTGCTTGGGGCAGTTGTCTATGTCTTTTGCAGTTGGCTTTTGGAGCAGGCAAAAAAAGATAATGTTGCGCAGCTTCTTTTTCTGGCAAGGGATGGATATCTAATAAAAAAAATGTTTTTTGCGTATTGCAATCTGATTGGCGAAAAAAACATGCCAGAGCTTGTTTACTTGGAAACTTCAAGGCGGGCTGTTTTAACCGCTTTTATCCGAACAAAGGACGATATTGCGGAGGTGGCTGATTTTCCGTATAACGGCGCAAGAAAAGATTTCTTTTATGACAGGTTTGGAATAGAAGTGGCCGACGCCGAAAAAGAACCTCTTTATTATGCGGACGAAATACTAAAAGAGGCAGAGCGCGAAAGAAAGAATTACTTGCGATATCTTGATTCGCTGAATATTAAAGACGATTGCGCTGTAATAGACACATTGCTGTATGGAACCGTTCAGTACTATCTTGGAAAAATTTCGCGGCGTAATTTTTTAGGGTATTATCTATGCGTCCGGCTTGATTCTGCCAACCGTTATCTTGTGTCAAATAAAATGAAAGGCTGCTTTTGCGGAGAACACGGCGAGCAGTCTAACATCTGCAAGAATAATGTTTTTTCGGATTCGTTTTTTACGGCTCCAAACGGCATGATGGAATGTGTTTGCGATGACGGAACGATAAAATACAAGCCTAATGGAAAAAGTCAGGAAAACTTTGCCGTAAGAGAGGATATGCTTGACGGAATAATTGATTTTATGAAGGATGTCGAAGCTGTGAAAAAAGCTTCCGGCGTTTCCTATACGAATTCTTCGGAGTGGGCTGACAAGGCTTTTGGAATATTGATGCAAGGCGCGTTTGAACCTACCGCAAAAATGAAAGAAGCCTTTTATTATGACAATGGGATTGCCGGCAGGCAGGAATCGGCCATATTTGAATAACGCGCAAGGAGTTTGAGGTTTGAATCATTTTTCAGACGACTGGAAAAACTTAAAGCATATTGTCCTGTATGGGTATGGAAATGTTGGAAAGGCGTGCTTTAACAAAATAAAGTCTGATTTTTCCGTAGATTTCATAATGGACAAGGATACGGAAAAATTAAAAAAAGGCGCATTCGGCGTTCCCGTGCTTTCTCCAAAAGACGGTTTGGCGGCTCTTGACGGTCAGAAAATCATTGTAATGACAGGCGGAAGAGTTTATCAAGAAATATCCGATTTTCTAAAAAACGAAGGCCTAGTGGAGTTTAAGGATTATTGCGGCATTGAGTATTTGATAACTCATTGGTACTGGGAAGTAAAAGGCCTGAACTGCGTGATGGAGCTGCACAGCGCCTTAACAATGGATTGCACGTTAAAATGCAAAAATTGCAATATGTTTGTTCCGTTTTATGAAAAAAGCGTGTCGTATGACTTGCACAGCCTTAAAGAAGATGTTGACGCGCTTTTTAAGTATGTTGATTATGTTTTTTGCTATACTTTGCTTGGCGGAGAGCCTTTTTTGTATAAGCAGATTGGGGAATTTATTCAATATCTAGCGACATCATACAGAAATAAGATTGGAACGATAAAAATAATAACAAACGGCACTTTGATTCCAAAAACAGAAACAATTGACGCGCTTTGCAAGTTTAATATTTGGGTAAGCGTGAGCGATTATACAACTTGCGTTCCATACCAAAAACGATTGGAAGAGTTGAAGACTGTTTTTGAAAATAACGGCGTTGATTATACAATTGCAAGCCAGGGCAACTGGTTAGCCTTTGGTTTTCCCAATGCCCCTGCTTGCATTGACAAAGAATATTGCGCCGCCCACATGAAAAACTGTTCTCCCATTTTTCACGGCTACAATGACAAAAAAATATTTTATTGCCATGTGGCGTGGAGCGCCGAAAAAATCGGGAAGTATGTTCTGCAAGAAAAAGATTTTGTTGACTTGGAGAAGTTGCCTGTGAGCGACAGGCATGTCATTGCGGAACATTGCTTGGGCAACATAAAAGACGGCTATGTTAGTTTTTGTCGTGTGTGCGGCGGTTGTGGAAATGACAATGAGAATGTCGTTCCTGCCGGCGAGCAGGAGTAGGGGGGGGGATGATTTCGTTTAGAAATTGTACAATGAATGAAGCCGTTGATAGATTTTCTAAGAGGCGGATAATTCCCTTTGGTACTGGCCTTTGGTTTAATTATTTACAATATACAGATTTGCGCTTGTTGAATGAAAATTATGTGTACGCAATTGATAACAATCTCCAACGTACAGAAGTTGAATTTTGCAATAGGCGTTTGCCTGTGCGCGGCGTTGATTCTTTGCTGCGGGAAACAGATGCGGTTGTAATTATTACTAGCCCAATCCATATGTATGATATGTATACGCAGCTAAGCGCAATGAACCTTCCTGATACCATAGAATGCTATGCGCTACCGTTTGTCCAATTGGTTAGTGATGCTAATTATTCAAAATTGGAGGAGCGGCGCGCAATAAATTGCAAAAATTTAAATAAAATACCAAAGATAATTCATTGCTTTTGGTTTAGCGGTGATGAAAAACCAGAAAGTTATAAACGTTGCTTTGATACATGGAAGAAAGTGTGTCCTGACTATCAAATAATTGAATGGTCAAAAGATAATTATGATTATAAAAAAAATGAATTTTGTAAAAAAGCAATAGAACTGGGGGCGTGGGCTTTTGCCTCTGATTTTGCGCGTCTTGATGTAGTGCATAGGATGGGTGGATTCTACATGGATATGGATGTTGAGTTGCTAAAGCCATTGGATGACTTTTTAGGCAACGAGGGCGTTTTTTCTTTTAGCAATAATATAACTGTTGATTTAGCTGTTTTTGGCGCCGCCAAAGGCAATGTTCTGGTAAAGAAATTGTTGGACTTGTATTCTAAGGTTGACATTCCCAATACTAGAAAGGAGTTTGACAAGTGTTTTCAGCCAAATATTATTTTGCCAACCTTGCTTGACTATGGATTAAAATGTGATGGAAGTTTTCAGATTGTCGAAAAAAATGCCTTCCTCCCAAGATGTTATTTTATGCCGATGGATTTGGTCTTGTTTGAACTTGCCGCTAAAAATGAACGCACTTATGCTATTCATTGGGATAATTTTGGTTGGTATTCTGGCGGCAATGACACGCGTAAGAATAAAGAGGTTAATAATAGAAAGTTGTGGGCGATGCTAGGGGAGTAATGCATGAACTCAAATCGATATTTAGGAGATGTTTTTACGCATGATGTTAAGTAAATACTTGCAAAGAATAAAATCTTCTCAAAAGCGTGTGGTTCTATATGGCGCGGGAAAGATAGGCAAAGCCTTAAAATCAATGCTTGAAAAGAACAATATATTGCCCCAAGGCTTTGTTGTTAGCGACAAGAACATGAATAAGGATGAAGTTGATGGCCTTAAAGTGTTTGGACTTGATGAGGTGATAAATTTGTGGGGTGGTGAAAATATTCTTGCCCTTGTCGCTGTGAAAGAACCTTGGAATAACGAGGTTGTTGCTAAAATAAAAAGTTGTCGTAATTTGGAATATCTTGATATTATCCCTGAACTGCTTACGCTTGACATAAAACCAGAACTTTTTGAAATAAACGCTGTTGTTGGATGTTCTGTCGCTTGTAAGTATTGCCCACAGTCCGCGTTAATAAAGGCTTACAGCGCGAAGAATGCTGCTTCTCCGCGTGTATTGTCATTTGATGTGTTCCGCCAAGCCTTGGATAAAATACCAGTGAAAAAAAATATAGCGTTCAGTGGTTTTTCGGAGCCTTTCTTGAATCCTGATATTACAAAAATGATAAAATATGCGCATGAGAAAGGGCACGGAATCATGCTTAATACGACGCTTGTGGGCATGACAAAGGAAAAATTCGCGGAAATTCGTGATATTCCAATTGCAAATTTTACTTTGCATTTGCCCGACAAAGATAATTATGCAAAAATACCTATTACGGAACAATATATTGAACTTTTGAAAATGGTTTTGGATTGGAAGTGGCTGAAGAATGGGAGCTATATTCCTGTCGTGGATAAGGCTAATGGCCAGGGGGCTTTGCCAAAAGAAGTTGAGCAAATTATACATGGAAAAGTATTGTTCCATTCTGAGCTGGCGGACAGAGCCGGAAATCTAGCAGATTCAGATATTTACAGTATAGGAACTCTTAATGGACGCATACGCTGCAATTATTCACCGGATATTTCAAATTTTGTTATGATGCCAAATGGCGATGTGTACTTGTGTTGCATGGATTTCGGACTTCGACATAAGATAGGAAATATTCTTGAACAAAGTTATGAAGATCTTCTAAAGAGTTCGGAACTTCAAAAAATACGAAAAGCCATGGATAGTGATGATGGTGAATGTTTGTGCAGGCATTGCACAGAGGCTCAAGTTATTGCTGAGTCGAAAAAAAGCTAGATGGTGTCAATGACTTCTATAGATGTAAAATGTTCCTTCGGGCGGTTTGTGTTAAGCTGTTTGAGAAAAATAAGTTTATATTTGGCGTGTAAGTTTTTGACCGATTCGTGGCATGAAAACTGCGCTATTTTATAGCATTAAGAACGGGATAAATGTGATGAAAGATACAGAATATGTTTTGTTGCTCACAGGAACAGTAAATCCGTGCACTCAAGTACCTTTTTTGTCATTGAAGGACGGTTTTGTAAGAAAAAAACAATATTACGATGCTATAAAGTTTTATATTGAAGAATGCAAGGTAAAAAAAATAGTCTTTTGTGAGAATTCCTGTGAAAAATGTCCTGTGGAAATAACGGATTTAGCTCTTGAAAATGGCGTTGAATTTGAATGGCTGTCTTTTATAGGCGATGTAGAAGGATCTGTAAAAATAGATAAATCTTACGGCGAAGTAGAAATAATAAACTATGCGCTTGATCATAGCAAACTTATTAAGGCCTGCTCTTATTTTGTGAAGGCTACTGGAAGAGTAAAGGTTAGAAACTATAAGAAAATTATTGCAATGTTATCTACAAAGCGAAATTATTTTTCGGCATATGGTGATAATAAGCTTGATAGGCTTGATACGCGCTTCTTTTCAATGAAAGTTGAAGTGTACAAGAATTTTTTTTATAATGTATATGATAAGAATATTCCTGTAAAAATCAAATCGATAGAAAATTTATATCCTTTTGTAATAAGGGACAATAACATCCCAATAGTGTCATTTCCTTTGAAAGTATGTTTTGATGGAATTTCTGGGGGGTTTGGATTCCCGTATGTAACTACGAAGAAAGAAGAAATTTTAGGATCCCTAAAACAATTGTTTTTTACAATGTGTGGTCACCGTCTGTATTTACAAAGAACTTGTTATTGGCAAGGCGATATGATTGTAACAAAAGCAATTTGGAACACTTGTTTTGAAGAATTGACAGGGAAAAGGATTGTTATGTGTGGAGCAGGCAGGCTGGGGTGTTGTTTGGTCAAAACTGCAAAAGAAATGTCAAAACTTGTGGCATGGACAGATACAAACTATGAAAAAATAAAATCCATATACGGAAGAAAAGTTGAGCCTCTTGATAAGGTTATGAATCGAAAAACTGATTTTTTTTTGATATGTGTTAAGGATAAAAAGTGTTATGAGGATATAAAGGCGAAAATTATTGGTTTCACAGGAAACGATTCAAATATTCGTTGGATAATGGATTTAATGTCTAAATTAGATGGCCTTTTGCGTGCGGAGTGAACTGTCATGCGGATGGTGTATATGCAAAAATAAAATGATTCCATGCTAGAATTTAAGATTCGATGCAAATATAATTAGTTCAGGAGTTTTTAATGATGGATTTTATGTTTCCTTATTGGGCGGTAAAAAAGGATAGTGACATTGTTTTGTATGGCGAGGGCAATGTTGGAAAAGATTTTTTTCTTCAGCTTTATGAAACAAAATACTGCAATGTTGTTGCTTGGGTGGATAAGGTCTTTGACGGCTATGAATTGAGCAAGCCTTTTGACTATGTGAGCAATATAAAGAACTATAATGTGGATTATATTGTTTTGGCTGTTAAAGATAAGAAAACAGCTGATGAAATATCTAACGAGCTAAAACTCAAATGCGGCGTTGATGGTTCAAAAATAATTTGGTCAAACTATTACAACTTTAGCCGCGACTTTTTCCCTTCCGATAGACTGTTATATTTAAAAGATTTGGATTTTTACATGAGTCTTTTGGATGAATATATGGTCGCAGAAACTTTTTACGCTACAAAGGAATATTATCAGAGCTTTGAAAAACTTGGCATAAAAGGATCTCGCAAGAATGCGGAACGTTTGGTGAAATACGGAATACATGAATTTTTGAACAAGGATGACAACGTCTTGGATATAGGCTGCAATTGCGGCTTCTTTTCTATGACTGTGGCTCCGTATGTAAAGAAGATTATTGGCGTGGATGTTGATGAAAACTTTATTAATATCGCGAATAAGGCAATGGCTTTTGCAAAAATTGACAACGCTGAATTCTATGTAAAAGATGTGTTTGCTGACGGATTAAACGGTAATTATGACGCGATATTTATGCTTGCTTTGCCTGCCAATATAGGAGTTTACGAAAAGGCGAATGTGATTGCCAACCACATAACTCAAGGCGGCTATTTATTTTTGGAGTCTCACAATATGAAAGGCGAAAGTGAAAAGTATTTATTTAAGAAGTTGATAGATACGTATATCGAAAAAGGGCTAAAAAATGTTTGCCTCTATGACAATTTAGGTTCACAGGATCGTGATTTCTGTGTGCTAAGAAAATAAAACTGTTTTATGGGGCGAAAATTGTTAAGGGTGCTTGGAAAGTCAAAGGACTTTATGGACAATAAGGGGTGTATTGTTTGGGGAGCGACTAGAAGAACCGCAGTAAACTGTGCTAGCATTTATCTTGACGACAGGGAAGTTCGTGTTATAGACAGTCAGCGAGAAAAACACGGCCAAGTTCTATGTATTGGAAAAAAAGAGTTTGTTATAGAATCCAGTGATATTTTAAACAATCTGGATTCAAAAGCTTGGTGTCTGGCAATTTCAAGCCAAAATTATTACGAAGAAATAAGAGATTTAATAAGGGCTTCTTATGCAGGCTGGGATGCTTCGACAATAAATTTTGATCAATTGTACAGAACATATGAGTCATTGGATGATTTGTTTAAATTGGATTATGTTTTTCATAAGCGCATGTTGAATGCCTGTATATTAGGAGATATAGAAGCTTATCAAAATACTGCAAAGAATATAGTCTCAAGTTTTTTGTCCTGTAGTGGTTATGAATATTTTTGCTTGCCAAGCGCTTCCAATGTTGTAATAATGATTCAGGGAGATGCAGACTCTTATGTCTTAAAGTTTCCTAGTTTTGACGGGTCGCATTCTTTGAAACAAATAAAAGCAATATTGAATAATAAAGAGAAAATAATCGGGAAAGACAAACTTGTGTTGTATGAAGACTCCGAAGGCTTTGTGCTTTCTCGCAAGGCGCAGGTAATTGAAAACTGGGAGCAAGAGGAGGTAAAGCAAGCGCTATCCATCCTGAAACAAATCGAAAAATCAGATGTTTTAGTGGATAAGAATATTGAGCCGTTATTGTTTGTATCTGAGAGACATGTAAAAAAATTCTGCAATCTTGAAGAAAAAAGAATTCAGACGCTTGTGAATGATATAAAGTGTCATTCTGAAAAAAAACGAATTAGTCATGGGGACACTCATTGCGGTAATTTTCTTAAACATGAAAACGAAGTGTATTTGATTGATTGGGACACGCTAGCAATGCGCGATGATTTATGGGATGTTTTATTTTTTATAGGTGATTTATGGTATGGAAGGGCCGCGCGAATATACAAAAATTGGGAAGACATGTTGTTGGAATATTTAGACGGAAAAATTGATGATGTTATGATGAGGTACGCCAGGGCTAAGATGATCGGAATTATGATTAAAATTGAAGACGTCTTTTCAAAGGCTGGCGTAAACACAGATTTTATTACTGGTGAAATAAAAAAGAGCGTTAATGAATATGTCGCATTATATAAGTTGTGAACCTTATTGATTAAGTGGCAAAAGAATGGTAGTATAATTGAATATGTCTTACAACATTTACATTTATGGCGCCGGTAAGCTTGGCAGACGGTGTTATGATTTTTTAAAGAACTCTGGAATGCAAGTGGCGGGCTTTCTTGTAAGCGATGCAACTGGGAACCCAGGATGCATAGGCGAATGTCCTGTCTTGGAATATAAGAATGCGAATGTAGACAAGAGCAAAGACTTAATTGTCGTTGCCTTGAATCAACGTTTTAGGGATGAGGTGTGCCCTAAGCTGAAGGCAGACGGTGTTAAGCGCATGCAATTTTTTCCTTATTTGCGGACTGCGGAAAAACCTAAAAAACAAAATAGAGTTTTGATTTTTGGAACCGGCAAGTATGCTTTGGAAAATCGCCAATATTTTTACGAAGAGGAAGTTGTCGGTTATTTGGACAACAATAAATCGGTTCAAAAAACACGTATTGACGAAAAACTTGTTTATGCTCCGAGCGTTGTAAAAAAACTAGACTTTGACTATGTTTGCGTCATGAGCCCTCGAAACGCAGTTGAGATGACGCTGCAGCTTTTGAAATTGGGCGTTGAAAAAGAAAAAATTATAAGCCTGTTGGGTTATAGAAGCAAGTTTTACAGGGCTGTGAATGTCCGTCTCGTGCTTGACTGCCCTCGACCAAAACTTTTTCCCACGCCTGAGATTTATAAGGATGTAAAAAAGTGTGAGAAAGTTGTTTTTCAGGTTTCTAAAACTCCTGTCGTATCAATCATAATCCCTGTATACAACCAGTTTGCCTACACATACAATTGTCTAAAGGCCATTAAGGATCATTCTGGCGCAGAAATTCCTTACGAAGTCATTGTTGCCGACGACAAGTCTTCTGACCAAACTAAAAACCTGGAAACAGTGGCGCCCGGCTTGACGGTAATTCACAACAAAAGCAATTTGCGTTTTTTAAAGAATTGCAACAATGCCGCAAAACACGCCAAAGGCAAGTATATATTGTTTTTAAACAACGACACGCAGGTTCAGGATAATTGGTTAAAGCCTTTGGTAGATTTGATTGAAAGCGATAAAAAAATCGGCATGGTCGGCTCAAAGCTTATTTACCCTGACGGTGTTTTGCAGGAGGCTGGCGGGATTCTTTGGAAGGATGGTTCCGCTTGGAACTATGGAAACAAACAAAATCCCACATTGCCGGAGTTCAATTATGTAAAGGAGGCCGACTACATTTCCGGAGCGTCCATTATGATACGTTCTGACCTTTGGAATGAGATAGGTGGCTTTGACGAACGCTTTTGTCCAGCGTATTGCGAGGATTCGGACTTGGCATTTGAAGTTCGAAAACACGGTTACAGGGTTATGTATCAGCCCGCCTCCGTTGTTGTTCACTTTGAGGGAGCTTCAAACGGAACAGACACTACCACAGGACAAAAAAAATATCAAGTTGTGAACATGGAGAAATTTTACAACAAGTGGAAAGACGTTTTAGACTCTGAACATTTTGAGAACGGGCAAAATGTTTTCTTGGCCCGCGATCGTTCCTGCGCAAAAAAACATATTCTCGTGGTAAACGACATTGTTCCCACTTTTGACAAGGACGCTGGGTCCAAGACGGTTTATCAGTATCTAAAAATGTTTGTGGCAAAAGGGTATAGCGTTAAGTATGTCGCGGACAACTTCTTCTTGGCGGAGCCATACACGACATGCTTGCAACAAATGGGGGTTGAAGTTTTGGGCGGTGCTTGGTACGCTCAAAACTTTTGGAACTGGTTTGACAAAATTGGAGATTGCATTGATGTTGTCTATCTAAACCGTCCACACATTAGCGTTAAATATATTGACAAAATTGCTGAAAGAAAAGGACCCAAAGTTGTTTATTACGGACATGACTTGCACTATTTGCGACTTTTGAGAGAGTATGAGCTGACTGGTGATAAGAAATATCTTTCGGAGTCAGATTATTACAAGAAAATTGAATTTTCTGTCATGCGAAAAGCTGATGTGTGTCATTATCCGTCGCAAGTTGAAATTGACGCTATTCACAACGAGGATTCTTCAATAAACGCAAAGGCAATTAACGCTTATGTATATGACAGGTTTTTGAATGATTTGGACTTCGATTGTGCAAAAAGAAAAGGCATTTTGTTTGTTGGAGGTTTTGGACACCGTCCAAATGTTGACGCAGTCTTGTGGTTTGCGAGCGAAGTATATCCGGTCATAAGAAAAAAAGCAAAAATTCCTTTTTATATTGTCGGTTCAAAGCCGACTCAGGAGATTCTGAATCTTGACGGCAACGGCATAATAGTTAAAGGCTTTGTCTCTGACGAAGAATTGGCTAACTTATATCGTTCTTGCAAGCTTGTCGTTGTTCCTTTGCGTTATGGCGCTGGAGTTAAGGGCAAGGTTGTGGAGGCGCTCTATAATGGAATGCCCATTGTAACGACATCCGTTGGAGCGGAAGGTATTCCCGGCATAAGTAATGTTGTCGAGATAAAGGATTCCGTCCAAGCCTTTGCCAGTTCAGTAATCAAATTGTATGAAAATGACAAGAAACTCGTTGAAATGTCAAGGGCCGCTCAAGCTTTGATAAAAAAGCATTTTTCCGCTGCGGCCGCTTGGAAATTGATAAAAGACGATTTTTGAATATATATTAAAGATGGAGAATTGTATATAAATTGAGAGGGCAAATAGGGGATGGGAAAATTAACAAACTCTGAGAAAAAAATAATTAGAATCCTAGAGTCTTTGAATTTTGACACAATTGATGGTTGCATAGTGTTTCCTTATGGTAAATATGGGAAAGAAGTTGTCAAAATCATAAAACAAAAAAGCTGAATTATGTTGTGGCGGATAATTTTTGTGATTCTAGCTATGAGAATGTACATCCGTTTGCGGACATTGTGCATAATAAATTTTATGAAAAATACGCGCTTATTTTTTCTGCTGCGAGAGAGGAAATCAGAAAGGATTTGATTCCTTATTACAAGGCATGGAAAGGAGAGAAAAGGGATGCGTTTCTTTTTGATGCTGATGTTTTTGGAGACATTCACGAAGATGATTGTAGGCTTGGTGCTCTGGAAAGGTGTGGAAGAGAAATCCTTAATAAGAATTTATCAGGAAGTGTTGCAGAAGCCGGCGTTTTTCGCGGTGATTTTGCGAGATATATCAATTGTATATTTCCCAACAAAAAAAATATATCTTTGTGACACATTCGAGGGCTTTGATAAAAGGGACATTGCAGTTGACGATGAAAGAAAATTTTCAGAAGGCAGTCAAGATTGGAGTGAGACAAGCATTGATTTTGTCTTGTCAAGAATGCCATTTAAGGATAACTGCATAGTGCGAAAAGGTTTCTTTCCCACGACCATGATTGATGTTGACGATACATTTTGTTTCGTCAGTTTGGATTTGGATTTGTATAAGCCGATATTTGATGGGCTTGAGTATTTTTATCCAAGACTTGTTAGAGGAGGGTATATATTTGTTCATGACTGTGTGAATAAAGGGTATCTTGGAGCTCGTGAGGCTGTCTTGGAGTTTTGTGCGAAACATAAAGTGGGATATGTGGTTCTGCCAGATGAATGGGGGACAGCGGTGCTTACGAAGGCGTGATTTTTTTTATGACAGAATATCTATGTTGAAATTTGTTATAATACATATGGACGAGGCAATGTGTTTGATAAATGGAATGCGTGTTGAAAATAATCAAAAAAAGTCCAAGGTGACAATAATGCAAGATTGAGAGTTTTGATTGTGGTTCGTACTTATTGTTTATTTATGTGCTTAGAATTATTTTTTTTTCTATCGAAACTGCGTATGACGTTGTCTGATATGAACTTGTTTAACAGGGGGACTCATGGCTTTAACAAATTTTCCAAAATATGACTTTCTAATCGTAGGGGCCGGCCTTTACGGAGCTACCTTTTCATATCTTGCAAAACAGAATGGAAAAAAATGCCTTGTAATCGAAAAACGCCATGAAGCTGGCGGGAATATCCGCTGTCAGACTATTGAAGGAATAAACGTTCATACTTATGGTGCGCACATTTTTCATACGTCAAACAAAAGAATCTGGGGTTTTGTAAATAAGTTCGTTGACTTCAACCGCTATACTAATTCTCCTGTCGCAAACTATCACGGAAAGCTCTACAACCTGCCGTTCAATATGAACACTTTTTATGCTATGTGGGGGGTAATAACTCCCGAGCAGGCACGTGCAAAAATCGAAGAGCAAAGAGTTAAGGCAAAAGTCATTAATCCGAAAAATCTTGAGGAACAAGCTATCGCACTTGCAGGTCGCGATATCTATGAAATCTTGGTAAAAGAATATACAGAAAAACAGTGGGGGAGAAAATGCAACGAACTTCCTCCTTTCATCATCAAGCGTCTTCCTGTGCGATTCACTTTTGACAACAATTATTTTAATGACTGTTATCAGGGAATTCCAATCGGTGGGTACAATAAACTGATTGAAGGTCTGCTGAATGGGACTGAAGTCGTAACCGATACAGATTTCTTTTCTGACAGAAAAAAATGGGAGGTCATAGCAGACAAGATTGTCTTTACAGGTAAAGTCGATGAATTTTTTGATTATTGCTTTGGAAAGCTTGAATACCGTACTGTTCGTTTTGAAACAGAAACTCTTGATGTTCAGAATTTTCAAGGAAATGCGGTCGTCAATTACACGAGCCACGACGAGACATATACCCGAATTATTGAGCATAAGCATTTTGAGCCGGAAAATCCATCTTATCAGAACTGTAAGACTGTAATCTCAAAAGAGTATTCTTCTGAATGGACAGACGGAGCTGAACCATTTTATCCGGTCAACAATGACAAGAATACCGATCTCTACAAAAAATACGCAGAGTGTGCGTCTAAGACAGATAATGTGATTTTTGGCGGTCGGCTTGCGGAATACAAATACTATGACATGGACGACGTGATTGAAAAGGCGATGACCGATTTTGAAAAAATATCAGGAGTGAATAAATGAGTGATGTTTTGTATGTGGTTCTTCCTGCTTATAATGAGGAAGAGAATATCGAAGCAGTTGTGAAGAGTTGGTATGCGGTTCTTGACGGAAAAGATGACAACTCTCGGATTGTAATTGCAGACAGCGGAAGCATGGATAAGACTCATGACATTCTGACTGGCTTGCAGGAGAATTTTTCCAAACTTGTTGTGCTTAGTGAAACTGGTAGATATCACGGCGAAAAAGTTATAGCGCTTTACGAATATGCCATCAAAAACGGTGCGGATTGGATTTTTCAGACTGACTCAGACGGTCAGACAAATCCTGATGAGTTTGCCGCTTTTTGGAATCTTCGTTCTGAATATGATGGAATCTTTGGCAAGCGCATTGCTCGCGGAGATGGAAAGAGCCGTGCATTTGTCGAAAAAGTGGTTTGTTTTCTGCTTAAACTCTATTTTGAGGTTAACGTACCGGATGCAAACGCTCCGTTTAGATTGATGAAATCGGATGTCGTAAAAAAGTATCTTTATAAAATGGATTCAGATTACAACCTTCCAAACATAATGATGACAACATATTTTTCTCATTATGGCGAAAAAATGTGCTTTAAAGAGATTTCTTTCAAGCCTCGTCAGGGTGGAGTTAATTCAATCAATATTCTAAAAATTGTAAAAATAGGCTGGAAAGCCTTGGCCGACTTTAAGAGGTTTAAAAAGGAAATGAAAGATGCTTCTGATTGATTCAGAAAATACAAGATTCGTATTTAAATCTAGTAAAAATGTAAACTCAGATTATGGAAAATAATGATTAATGCGGCCTATTGAAATATTCGTAAAATAATACTATTGTAAACATGTAATTTTCATTTTAGCAGTTGTTGAGGTATCAGATTGTCAGAACTAGAATACCCTTTTGATGGCGCGTATCTTCTCAAAAAACGAAAGTCAATAAAGCGTGAGCTGTTGGCACGGATTGAACAATTGGAACAGTCCGGCACGAAAATTCTCACCAAGAAAATAGCCGTTCTTGGCGGTTCTACTACTCATGACATAAAAGATATCCTTGAGCTTTTTCTTTTAAATTACGGAATTAAGCCTGAGTTTTACGAAAGCGAGTACGCCCAGTATTGGAACGACATTATGTTTGACAATGCTGAGCTTTCTGAATTCAAGCCTGACATCATTTTTATTCATACATCAACACGGAATATCACAAGTTTTCCGACGGTGCGAGATTCTGCGGAATCAATAAACGCAATGTTGGACAATCAGTTCTCGCATTTTGAGCAGATGTGGAGCAAGGCTTTTGAAACTTACAAGTGTCCGATTGTTCAGAATAACTTTGAGCAGCCGTTTTATCGCCTTTTAGGAAACCGTGACGTATGGGATTTTCATGGCAGATGTAATTTTGTCTCCCGCCTGAATCAGCGATTCTATGAATACGCGCAGATACGTGAAAATTTCTATATAAATGACATTGATTACATGGCAAGCTGCTACGGCTTGCAAAAGTGGGCTGATCCGTTCTATTGGCATATGTACAAGTACGCTCTTTGTGTGGACGCGATTCCTGAATTTGCCTATAACCTTGCAAATATAATAAAGTCTATTTACGGAAAGAATAAAAAGGCAATCGTCTGCGATTTGGACAACACGCTCTGGGGCGGAATCGTGGGAGACGACGGCGCGGAGAATATAGAAATCGGGCAGGAAACTTCTGTCGGACAGCTTTATTCAGAGTTCCAGACGTATCTAAAAGCTCACAAAGATTTGGGCGTGCTTTTGACAGTCGACTCAAAAAATGACGAGGAAAATGCGCTCGCCGGCCTTAACCGCCCTGACAGCATTTTAAAGCCCGATGATTTCATTGTAGTCAAAGCAAACTGGGATCCTAAGGATTTGAATCTTGTTGAAACCGCAAAAGAACTTAACATCGGAAATGATGCGCTTGTGTTTATTGATGACAATCCCGCCGAGCGTGAGATTGTCCGCGCGCAGGTTGGCGGCGTAGCCGTTCCTGAAATGAGCGCACCTGAACGCTATATAAATGTGCTTGACCGCAGCGGATTCTTTGAAGTGACGGCATTCTCGGCTGACGATTTGAGCCGCAATGAAATGTACAAGGCGAATGTCGAACGCGCGAAACAGGAAGCAAGCTTCGCTGATTATGGCGAATATCTCAAATCGCTGGAAATGAAAGCAGAAATCAAGCCGTTCGCGCCGATTTACATGAGCCGAATCGCCCAGCTTACAAACAAGAGCAACCAGTTTAACTTGACGACGCTCCGGTGCACGCAGGCGGATATTGAGCGGGTGGCGGCAGACGGCAATTACATAACATTATATGGAAAGCTGGAAGACAAATTCGGCGACAACGGGGTTGTTAGCGTTGTGTTCGGACATATTGATGAAAGTGAGAAAATACTTTTTCATATAGACTTGTGGCTCATGAGCTGCCGCGTGCTTAAGCGGGATATGGAATTTGCCATGATGGACAGTCTTTCGGCTGAATGCAAGTCACGTGGAATTAAAAAAATCCGCGGTTACTATTATCCGACCTCCAAAAACAAGATGGTAAAAGACTTTTATGCCCTTCATGGCTTTGCCAGGGTATCAGAAGATGCTGATGGCAATGCAATATGGGAGCGTAAAATTGAAGATTATGAAAACAAAAACAAAGTGATAGAGGTGAACAAATGACAAGAGAAGAAGTTTTTGAAAAGCTCAACGAAGTTTTTCGCGATGTTTTTGATGACGAGGACATCAAAGTAGCAGAATCTACAAACGCCGATGACATAGAAGACTGGGACAGTCTTTCTCATATCAATCTTGTTGTCGCTGTTGAAAAAGAATTCGGCATAAAATTCAGTATGGGCGAAACTCAGAAAATGAAGAACGTCGGCGAGATGGTTGATATTATCCTAGAGCGGACGAAATAGACTTGCTTTATGAATGAATTTACCTTTGAGGATATCGCCTCCGCTCAAAACATGGAGCAATCATTTTCTGTGACTGTAACACAGGAAATGATGCGTGATTTTCTGAAAATTACCGGTGATTCAAATCCAATGCATGTAGACGTGGGCTATGCCAAGCAAAACGGCTTTCCGTCATGTTTGGTATACGGCCTTCTAACCACAAGCTTTTATTCTACATTGGCAGGTGTTTATCTTCCTGGAAAATATTGTCTTTTGCAGGAGGTTTCAACTCAGTTTGCAAAGCCTGTTTTTATTGGCGATATTCTTACCGTGAGCGGAAAGGTCGCGGAAACTCAAGAAACTTTTAAGAGAATTATAATAAAAGCACGCATTACAAATCAAGACGGAAAAACTGTTAACCGCGCAACCATAACAGCGGGTGTGTTAAAGTGAAAAAAGTATATTTAATTCTTGGGGCTTCTTCTGATTTGGGAATAGAGCTGATAAAACAACTGAATGGTGAGAATCCGACTGATGAAAAAGTTTTTATCGCCCATTATCATTCATCAAAAGAAAAACTGGAGCAGATTTCTCTGAATCAAAATAGAAGTCTTGTTTGCGTCAAGTCAGACTTGGGTGATATGGCTTCTGTGGACCTTCTTATTGAGAAAGTTCGTTCTTGTTGCGCAGAATATAACATGGACGCGCCAACTCATGTTGTTCATCTCGCTGCGGAGCCATTCCGTTACATGAAGTTAAAGGAATTTTCACGCGACAGGCTTATACATAATATTGATGTTCAAGTCAGCTCTTTTGCAAAAATTATGCAGTCTTTTCTTCCTTCAATGGCAAAAAGAAAGCGGCACGACAAAGTTGTGGTTATGTTAACAAGCTATCTATTGAATGCTTCGCCAAAACTTGTGCTTGATTACGTAGTGACAAAATCCGCTTTGCTTGGCCTAATGAGGAGCATTGCGGCTGATTATCTTGGGAAGGGGGTGAATATAAATGCTCTTTCCCCTTCAATGATTGAAACAAAATTTTTGCAGAATGTTGATGAAAGGATCGTTCAGATGATTGCAGAAGGCAGTCCTGAGAAACGAAATGCAACTGTTGCAGATGTTGTGCCTGTCATTCAATTTCTTCTATCTGATGCGGCAAATTATTTGCATGGCGCAAACTTAAATGTAACATATGGGGGGGGATTTAGATGATAAAAAAGTTTTGCTTTCGAGGTTCCTTTTTATAATGCATTTTCTTTATAATCTCCTAAAATTCATCGTAGATGATTTCTCCATTATGTCTTTTTGGTTTTGGACATGTCTCGCTGCGTTTGCTGTGATTTATTACACTGTGGGCAAGAGACTTCGCGTTCAGTGGATTCTGCTTTTGCTTGCAAGCCTGTTTTTTTACAGAGCAAACTGTTCCACAAAACTTATGCTCTGGATGCTTGTTCCTGTCTGCTTGACTTATCTTGTGGCGCTCGTAATAAACAACTTGCAAGGCCTGAGGCGAAGCTTGCTTCTTTTCTGCGCGGTTGCGGCAAGTGTCGCGTTCCTTGTCTATTTTAAGGAGCGGAATTTCTTTATAGTTACTCATAACGCGCTTGCATGCGTGTTTAACTTTGGACATTGGGAAAAAGTAAATATTGCGGCTCCACTTGGAATCTCTTATCTTATTTTGATGCTCGTAAGTTACACGCTTGATGTTTCGTGGGGACTTGTCAAACCGCAAAAAAATCCGCTTAAATTTCTTTTGTATGTGATTTATTTTCCTATTACAACTTCAGGACCGATTACAAGATATGTCGAAGTGGAGAATCAACTTTTTGCAGAACACAATTTTGATTATGACCGCTTTTGTTTCGGAGTCCAGCGGGTTGTCTGGGGAATGTTCAAGAAAATGATAGTCGCCGATAGAATTGGTCTAATCGTTGGAACAATTTATGGCAATTGGGAAAATTACACAGGGTTCACGCTTGCGATTGGGCTTCTTGCATACACATTGCAAGTTTATACAGACTTCTCTGGTTGCATAGACATGGCGTTGGGCGCGTCTCAAATTCTTGGTATAAATTTGCCTGAAAATTTCCGCCAGCCGTTCTTTTCATCAAGTCTTTCTGAAATTTGGCGAAGATGGCACATGACATTGGGTTTTTGGGTAAAAGACTATATCCTCTATCCGATGTTAAAGTCTCGGTTAATTCAACAGTTCTCTAATTTCTTAAAAACAAGGCTTGGGAAGAAAAATCGTTATGCAAAACTTATTCCAACTTGGTGCGGAATGTTGGTTGTTTGGTTCACGGTAGGATTCTGGCACGGTGGATCTTGGAAATATATATTTGGCGGCGGGCTTTTTTTCTTCATTATGATTGCCGGCGGTCAATTGTTGGAACCGTTGTTTGCTTGGCTTATAAGAATAATGAGAATCAGGACCGAAACTGCAAGTTGGCGTTTGTTCCATAGGTTAAGAACGTTCTTCCTTTTTGCAGTGGCTGTTTCATTCCAACGGGCCCCATCTTTTAAAACTGGTTTGTGCATGTGGAAACGTGTTTTTGTCGAATTCAATCCATGGATTTTTGTTGATGGAACCTTGTTTAATATTGGTCTTGATGCCAAAGATTTCTTCGTGTTGCTCTTCGGAGGGATGATTATGCTGTTTGTTGAACTTGGCGAACATGGGAACAAGGCCGAATCTATAAGTATGAGGCGATGGATTGCTGGTCAAAATATAGCGTTTCGTTGGATAATCTATTTGGGGCTTGTGTTTAGCATAATTATTTTTGGAATGTATGGCCCAGATTATAATGCGAAATCATTCATTTACGCAGGTTTTTAGGAGATGATTTTATGGCTGATAGGTCAAAGATAGAAAACCTTGCAAAGTGCTCCATGTTTTTGATTTTTTTCGTTATTTTATTTTGGTTTTGCAATAAAGTTTTTATTCTAAAAAGAAATGATGGAATAACTCCAATGCAGAATTTTTATGCACAAAAGCAAAATACTGTGGATGTGCTTTTTTGTGGCCCAAGTCTCATGGGAGAACTTGGAATGGATGAATTGTGGTATGACTATGGAATAGCTGGTTATAATTTATGGGGAAGTGGCGAACCATTTTGGAATTGCTATTTTGGATTAAAAGAGGCGTTGAAAAGTCAAAAACCAAGAGTTGTGGTTTTGGAAGTTTCCCCTGCCTCCTATCAGTTTGAGTATTCAGACAATACAGGGCAATTGGTTAATACGCAAGGTATGAAATTCGGCAAAAACTTTCTTGATGCAATAAGAGTTTCAACTCCAAAAGAGAAATATCTTGAGCTTTTTTTTGGAATACAGACTTTCCATTGGAGATTTAAAGAACTCTCTAGAGATGATTTTTTGCATTTCACTTGGATTCAGGATTGTATAACTGATAAAGGCAGCTTTCATTATTATCATAATAATGCAAAAATGGACTTGACGGATATATCTAGTATTGTAGAATTTAAGAATTTATATCCAAAAGCAGAAGAATATCTTCGTCTGTTTATAGAATATGCTCAGCAGAGAAAGATTCAAGTGTTGCTAATAAAAACTCCTTCTATCAACAGGATGGCTGAAGCACCGTTTTATAATTGTGTTTCTAAAATTGCAGATGAATATGGGGTCAAATTCATAGATACTAATCGTGTATCCGATGAAATTGGTTTTGAGCTAGATGATTCCGCTGATGGAGGTCATATAAATGTTCGTGGAATGTGGAAGTGTACAAGCTACATAGGAAATGTCTTGCGAAATGAATACAATGTTCCTGATAGGCGTGGGGAGAAACAGTATATCTCGTATGAAAAATACACAGAAAAATGTCATAAAAAACATATTGTGGAGATGAAAGACAAAAAAGGTTATGCTGCCGAAGTACTTCGCTCAACTCAAAAACCGTACCTTGATTTGTATGTTCCAATTTATTTTAGTTCATATAATTACAACGCACCCGTTTTTGTAAGATGTGGACTTTCTGAACCTGATAATGATTTTTCATGGACGGATAGAAGGTTTCTGCGTATGGTTTGCAATTTCCCAAAAAACTGCATGGGAAAAGACTTGAAGGCGAAATACAACTTGGCTCAAATTTTCAATGGTAATCAGAGGATTATTGTGTATGTGAATAATAGCCGTGTCTTTGACAAAAAACTTTCAAACGGTGAGAATTTAGAATTTCATTTTAGTTTGCCGGCAGATAGCGTTACAGCCCACATAATGTTGGAATTTCCAAATTTATTAAATAATGACAAAAAAAATGCATTAGCAATCAAAAATGTTGTTTTTACGGAGTGAAAAAAATCAAACAGCTCCCTTCAAATCGTTGCCGCGGTTTTGCGTACGGAAAAAACATAGCAATAAAAGTTGCGGATATGGCGCTTTTTCCTTGTGATCTAAGGAAACGCAATGGAACGCCTTGAATCTTTCAATCCTTTGGAAAGTATGAAAAAGGTGATAATTGACGACAGATTTTTTACACACGTAAAGGCTGTTGACTTTGTTCTCTTTCCAGGAGAGACAAGGAAATATAGATTGTGGGGTGTATGGCAAGATTGTGATGAAATCTCAAAGTTGCGTACTAAAAATGACGGTCGCTGTTTTAGCCCAGACCGCTCTGCCTTTGATTAGAAAATTATCTGTTAACCAGTGCTTTCTTAAGCAGGATTTTGAAGTGGATGCACCGTATAAAAAAAACTTTTGACTGATATAACACAGATGACTTGCAAGAATGTTAAACTTTATGTTTGCTTCTTTTGTACTGCTACAATGGAGAAATCATTTCTCTTGTCACGGACAAAGAGTGCGGGCAGTCGGAAAGTCGGATTTACACGCTTGATACCGACATAGGTCGGAAAGCCTGTGGAAGGTACGGGCCTCGTCCGAAAAGTGCGAAAGCCACAACACGTCCTTAAAAACTGGAGGGTAGACCCTGGAAAACAGGTGCTTCATCACGGCTGATCGGCCCTTAAAATCGAAGCCGTTGAGAATTTTGTCGTTGTAAAGTGCTTTGTCTATAGCATAGAATAAAATGCAGTCCGATTCCGACACCATCTTAAGAAGGGGCGGGGGAGCATGTGCGACAATCCCAGAGCGAAGATTTTGTTTTCATGCTGTAGCCGTACGTGATTCAATTGTTCCCTTGACAATTCCGTATCGTGTGTACTAAAATATAATAATTTTATATGATGTGAGAAGAAAAATGATATTTGATATATCTAGAAAACAGATTTTTCAGGAAGGTCGTATAGCTTGGGTTGATATTTATAAAGCGGTTGCCATAATTTTAATGGTGTTGGGACATGCTACAGGACGCTTTAATCTATGGGTTTATCAGTTTCATATGGCGGCATTTTTCTTTGTTTCTGGATATGTCGTTAATTACAGTAGACGTTCTTTGTCTAGAACTATTTGGGACAGGTTTTTTACTCTGCTTTTACCATATTTTTCTGTTTTTACTCTTTTTCTTTCTCTTGAGTTTGTTTTGCAACATTTGGGCCTTAGACATTTCATTTTAGGAGATTTTAACTATGTCGGTATTAAAAAGAGCCTTTTAGATTTGTTTGTTTATGGAAATTCCCACGCTTGTTTTTTAGGGGCTGGCTGGTTTGTCATTGCTCTTTTTGGCATAGAGGTGTTGGGGAAAGTTTTATACGATCTTTTGTGCAAAAATAGGTTAGCATATTTTGTTTCTGCTGCAGCGATTTTCATTTTTGGTCGATGGATGGTGGATCAGGGGTATAGATTTCATATAGGTATTTTTTATGTGAATTCCATTTTTATCGGTCATTTTTACTTTGCTTTGGGGCATTTGGCTCGTAGTTCTGAATTGTTAGAAATTATGCGCACAAAGCTTCCGTTGTGGGGGAAAGTTGCTTGTTTTGTGGTTGTAGTATGTCTTTTGCAAGTTTTTAGACATTTTGGTTTTTTGGTCGATTTTGCAAGCAATGTTTTTAATCATAATTTATGGTGCGAAGCCCTTGCCGCTATAAACGGTTGCATATTTTTGTTTCTCTGTTCTGTTTTTCTAGAGAGTATATATGCTCTCAGGAATCCTTTGTTCTTGCTTGGTTCGAATACACTTGGGGTTTTGTTTTTTCACTTTATGTTTTTTAAGCCAGTTCAGTTGTTGTTGATATTCGTAAAACGAAAAGACATTTCTTTATTGAATGAATTCGTTCCTAAATCTTTCGGCAGATACAGTTGGCCGTTGTTTGTTGTTGTCTCTATTGTTTTGAGTGTCGGCCTATGGCTTTTACTTCTAAAGATTCCTTTGTTTAAGTTTTTGTTTGGAAAGTCTTCAGCTATTTATGACAAGTGGCGTTGTTTTGCTAAGCGTTCATTTGAACTGATTTTTGGCGTTGAAACAAAGACTTTGAGCATTTTAAATTATGCTTGTAAGACTAAGAGTTGTTTGTTAGAGAGTAAAACTTGGATTTTGCCGTTTGCATTTTCCATTTTGGTGGCGATTCCAATGTTAACGCAGGGGGTTATGCTCAATGATGAGTTGCAAATAAATTCATGGGTGGAAGGCGGCTTCGCGACTTGTTTTAGTCATTGGTTTTCTTTGGCAAAAATGCAGGGACGACACATTTCTGCTTTTAGTTACGCGTTTTTTATGACTCTTGTAGAGCTTTTTGGAGGTCAGCGTTCTCCGCTAAATAGACTTTTGCCTGTTTTCTTGCATTTTTTCAGTGTGTTTTTATATTTTCGTTTTATAAAAAGAATTACGGCGAATGGTAATTTTGCAAAATTTTGCTCTGTTGTTCTTTTGGCTTTTACTCCATTGCTTTTTGAGCATACTATACCAAATGCGTTTAATTATTTTTTACCAGATTTTATAATCCTATTGCTATCTTTTATTTTGTTTTATGATTATCAAATTTCGCACAAAAAACAGAAAATTATTTGGGCAATGATACTATTCTTCGCGGCTTGTTGTTCATACGAACTTTTTGTTACCTATGTTTTTGTTTATCTCGTTATAATTTTAGAAACACAAAAAACACGTCTTTTTTCAAAAAAGACTATTCTTTTATTTGCTCCTGCTGTTATAACCGCTTTCATCTATGTCGCGTTTTACTGTGTTTTCAGAATTATGTTTCCATCTGGTTATTCTGGGAACACAATCGGTTTTTCAGCACGGGGGGCGGCAAAAGTGCTGTTGGGAATGTTTCGATCTTCCGTTCCTGGTATTTTTTCATTAAACGGAAAATACAAATATTTTTCGGCTTTATATTCTAATAATCTTAATCCTATTGACTATTTTAGAATAATTGGCGTTGTTTTGTTGTTTTGTGCTATTTCGTATGTTTTGATAAAAAGACTTTTAGAATCTTCTGAGAAAAAGAATATAAAGACATTTGTTCTGCCGTTGTTTTGCGGTTGTGTTTATATGGTTTTGCCGGCCTTTCCTAACAGTCTTGGACAAATGTATCAAAACGATTTTAATAGAGGCCACTGGTTGCTTGCCCTTCCAGTTTCGTATTTTTTGTTATATGCAGCCGTTTTCGCAGTTTGTTGGTGTTTGTTGCATTTTGCTCGGTTTGTTACAAGAAAAAAGTGTTCGGATATTGTTCCGTCTTTGATATCTATTGCGCTTGCTTTATATTTGATTCCCGTTCAGTATTTAAATTCCATTGTGGCGAATCAGCAATATAAGGATTGGGAGCGTATTTGTGACATTCATGATTTGTTGGATACGGATTTTGTAAATGGGCTTGGTGGCGCGACCGCTTATGCTCCGGATTTTTTTGAAACTCGTAACCTTCTTGCAATAGACGCAGGACATTACGCCCTTTGGCAAAACTTAAAGAGGCATCGGCTTCAGATAGTGAACAGGACGTCTTTTGCCGATTTAAAAGACGATGAATGTTTTATAGCCATGCCATTTGACAAATACTTTGTTGTACAAGACAATGGCAGTGTGTTTGTTGTCAGCAAGAATCCGCTTTTTGGAAGAGCTCTTGTTCCTGTTTCGAGCGGAAACTGGAAAGAGGCAGTCTTGCAACGTCAATGGAAAGACAAGTCTTTCACAATATATGAGACAAACCTTGTGGTTGGTGATTCTATTGCTGCAATAGGAAAGACATTGAACAGAGCTTTTGTACAAAAAGGTTTTTATTCGGACGGTTGGCTGCAAAAAGAAAGTTTGTTTAAGATTAGAACGGATACCTCTGGCCGTGTTGATTTTTCGTTTTATTATCCTTTTGATGACTGTGACGACAAAAAGCGTATTGTCATATCTGTCAACGGTGAAGAACATGGTTTCGTTGTAAGAGAAAACCTGTCAAATTTTTCCGTTTCTGCCCCTGCAAAACAAGTCGTTGATGTAAAGATAGTGTGTTCATGGGAGTTGTCTGCAGAAAGAAAAAACGGCGATTCGCGAGAGTTGTGCATAGTGCTTTCAAAGATGAATGGAATGTAAAATGATGTTTTGTGTTTATATATATGAGAGTAAATAAAATGATAGGAGGTTTCATGATTTGCTTGTGTGATAGAAAAAGCTTAAGAAAATTTGTTCCCGATTTTGGTGTTTTGTTGTTCCTTTTTGTTTTCTCTGCGTTTTACTATTTCAAAATGAATGTTTGGCCTGTAAAACTAGCTGGAGACTTGGGGGATGGGTGGTTATCGCCTATTTATTCGACGTACAACGTGTTCCGACATGGTGAACTTTCACTGTGGAACCCATACTTGTGGTGTGGCATGTCCGCAGCTGGACATACATGTCAACAAACTTTATACCCTATTTATTTGTTTCTATTTGTTTTAAGATTGCCCTCGTTTGTAACTTTTGCCACCATAGTATTTACTATTCATTTTTTTATTTTAAGTGCGGGACTTTATTTCTTTTTACGTGTTAATAAAGTGTCATGGATTTCTGCCTTTGTCGCTGTTATGATGGCAATAACTTCGGCGGGGTTAACATACCAGTCTTGGTGGGCTTATCTTTTTACGGGGTTTGTTTGGCATCCTTTTGTCCTTGCTTTTTCCACGTTGGCCGCTAGACAAGACATCCATGTGGAAAAGTATGGATGGCAAAAAATGCTTTCATATATAGCACTTTCTGGTATCTGTTTGGGATTGTCAGGACTAGCATGTCCCGGACAGTCCCTTTTGGTAAATGTTTTGACTGTTTGTATATTATGGTTCTGCCTTGTGTGTGCTGATTTTTCTAAGAGAAATCTTGTAAATTTGACTTTTAGGTTTCTTGCAATTGGATTTTTTTCGCTTGCCGTTTGTGCACCTGTATTGTTTTTAACAATCGAATATTCAAAATATTGTGTTCGATATGTTCCTGAAATGGGATGGGTCTGGCCTGGAGAAAAATTAACTATTGGAGTTTTTTTAAAGCATAATATTAATTTTTCAAGTTTTCAAAACTTGTTTCAGTTCCCTGAGGCTGTGGATTACGCAGGTGGTAGATTTGGTCCCGTTAATTTTTTGCTCTCTTTGTTTGGTGTCTGTGGTTTCTTTGTAAAAGTTAAAGAGGGGGTTAAGCCTATTCAACTTTTTCAAAAGGTCTTGTTTGCATGTGTGATTTTATATGCAAGCGATTTTGTGTTGCCCTATATCGCTTGGTATGTTCCGTATCTTAACGCCATTAGAGAACCATTTTTATATGTTCCTTACTTAATTCTTCCATTGACTTTTTTTGCTGGGGTTGGATTGGACGCTATGATTGCTTGCAAAGCTTCTCCTGTTAGACTTGCAAAATGTGTTTCGTCACCAGTGGTTATGTTTTTTTTGCTTTTCATTGTTTTGTGCAGTACGATGGTGAATTATACTGGTGCAGGAAGGGGCAGGGCTAATATACCAATCATCTTGTTGTTGGTTGTTTCGTTTGTGTTTACAGTCGACAGATTTGATTCTGTTGCATTAATTAAATTATTGCGTAAGTTTGTTTTTTCTTGTCTTTTGGCGGCGTCTGTATTTGTTCAAATGAAAAATGTTTCCGGTTGGTTTTCTGCATTTTCGACAAATAATATCGTAGAGAGTAAATTGATAAGGGTGCTTGATAATTTGACAAGGATAGAAGATTTTGTCTCGATGAAAGATGGCATTGAAAGAAAATCTTTTGGACGTTTTTCTTCTTTTTGCACAAGAGCATGGAGTAGCAATAGTCTTTCTATTAATAGAATGAGAGATGTCTCGGGGTATATGAATCCCGCGATGGGGGCAGCTATTGTGCTGAATGGTTGTGACTTAAAAACAAGGGCCGTTCTTGAGGATATTAGATATTTTTTTGTTGCTGAAGATAAGACCGATGAACTCTATGATTGGTCGCATGGAGTTGTGAAAACTGAATTGGGAGCACAATGCTTAGGCACTATTGATTTATTCCCTGATTACGACTCTGACAAATTGAAAACTTTTTCTGTATGGAAAGTAAAAACAAACGGGACTGCATGGCTTGTTAATGACATAAGGCCTGCTCCTTTCTTTGGAAAAATGAGCAAGTCGAAAGGTGACAAGATGCAAGAACTTCTTAAGCAAAATCTCATAGACTATGAGCGGACGGCTTGGATTTCAGAAGATAGTTTAGTTAAAATAGAGGCTGGCCATAATAATTGGAATGTTGATGTTCTTTCATATAATAGCAACAGTGTAGAGTATTCTGTCCAGTCAGAGAAAGCCTCTTTGTTTGTTACATCGGAATTATGGTATCCCGGCTGGGATATGTATGTTGACGGCAAAAAGACAAAAACTTTGCAAGTCAATTTGTGCTTTAGGGGATGTGAGGTTCCATCTGGAAGTCATGTAATCAGAATGGTTTACCATCCGAGGTTGTTTTTTGTGGGGATTGTTTTTTTGTTTTTGATTATTGTTTTTTTTGTTATAATGCTTGTTGTAAAGCGTGAGGAGGGCAGCGAATGACTACCAAAAGAACGGAATGGATAGATTGCTTAAAATTTTTTGCGATATTGTCAGTTGTTATTCATCATGGTTATGGAGGATTTTATCATAAATGGTGGATAGTCTTTTTGACCCAATTTTCTGTTCCTGTTTTTGTTTTCTTGGGTGGAGCTAATATGTATCAGTCGCAAGAGCGCTCAATATCTGTTTCATATTGCAAAGATGTTTTTAGACGACTTAAGGCTTTGTTTGTTCCGTATTTGATTGTTACAGCGGCAATAGTTTTTTTTCAGGTTAGACAGGTTCATTTGATAAAAATTTGGGATTATGCTATACATTTTTCAGGTTCGGCTCAGTTTTATTTTATTCTGTTCTATGCACAGTTGATATTGATTTCTAGAGTTTTGTATGCAATCATTTATGCATGTAAAACATCTAAAAACAACATTTTGTGTTATATTGTTTCGATTTTGTTTATGTCTTTTGTTTGTGCCTTCTTATATAGGCACTCTTTTGTTCTAGAAGTTCATGGAGGTGGCAAATTCCTTTTTGGAGCGTCTTTTTTATTGTTATATTTTGTGGGCATGATATTTGGTGCGTATTATAAAGATGTAAAGTGGAATAAATGGGTGGCCCTTATTGTTTTTTGTTGCTCAATTATAGCAACATTTTTTTATGCTTATTATCTTTATAAAAAAGGTTTTACTATTGATAATACTATTATAAAAGTTTTTGGTAATGGAAATCCGCCAGGCTTAAATTCTATGTTTTTTGCTTTTTTGGTGTGCCTTGTGGGGTGGAGTGCAAATGAATTTATCGATGGTTTTTCTCTCGCTTTTGCATTCAAGTTTCGGACTGGATTTGCAATTCTTGGGCGGCATACACTGTATGTGTTTTTGATGCATTGCTTTGTTTATGCATTTTTCTTCAACAGTAAATATGGAAGGGTCTTAGGGGATAATATTTGGATTAGACGTTGTTTCTATATTCCTGCTGAGATTTTTCTGCCAATTATGTTTGAAGTATATGTGAGACATTTTTTTTCCTTTTTTCAATCACTTGTTGATAATGCTAAACAATTGACGGCAAAGAATCCACTTGGAAAAAAACTTCTAAAATTGGCGATTGGGACTGGAGCGCTTTTGTTGTTATTGTTTATTTTATATAAATAGAACATTCAAAAAAAACATAGATACAGGAGTTTTCGATATGAGGATGATTAAATTTTTTTTAAACAAGTATAAGTTTTATTTAATTGGTTTTCTTTTCATTTTTCTTTTCAATGTTTTTGCGGCAATGCAGGTTGATTTATCAAGAGGCTATGACAATACTTGGTATTGGCGGGCGTATGAACCTTTTTTTAATGGTCATAAGGTCGGGTTGGGGGAGTTGCCAATTTGGAGGGGGGTGTTGTTTTTGTGCATTTGCGGTTTGCTTAATGTTTTTGGGCATGGCAAATTTACTTATTGGATTTTGTTTTCTTCCTTTTTGCATGCATTTGTTTTTATGTCAATAATTCCCTATGTTTTTGATTTTTCTGAACGTCCTTCCATTTTCTTTCGTTCATTTAAGAAAATGTTGGCTTCTGTTTTTTGCTTTATTTTGCTTTTTTGTTTATATTCCGGGCTTTTTTATTATACGTTGTCCGATGTTTTTGCACTTTATATGTCTTTATTATCTGTCTTTTTTATGAAAAAAATTATTGAGGAAAATTCTTTTTCATCTCTGATGTTTTTTTCCTTTTTGTGCGCAGTGTTTGCTTATTCTTCTTATAATTCAAGGGGAATTTATCTTTTTTTCCTTGCATTGGAAATAATCATAGCTTTTCTTATTATATTGAAAAAATCTATTTCTGTTCATAAGCGCCTTATTTGTGTTTGTGCGTTTGTTATAGGTATATTGATGGCGGGGGTTCCGCAAGCAATTTTTAATTATAAGCATGGTTTGAGTGACGGTGTAGAGAAGGCGAAGATTTCTATTCTTATTCCGAATTATTTTAATTATGCCGGCCAAATTTATAATGGACTTCAATGGCAACGTGTTGACGGGTATATAGGTCGGCCAGGCGTTATGGAGCAAAGCACTCCTTTTATGGAGTCTCAAGACTTAGTTGGTCGCAAACTATTTGAATTGAACGGTGGAAATGGGACGATTAAGGGGGCTATAAAGCTTATTATAAAGTATCCGTTTGAATATGCGGGCGTTTGTATGAGGCATTTTATGAATATGACTTTTCCTTGCTGGCCGAACCAATATGTATGTGAATTGAATAATAATAAATTGCCATACGCAATTATATCTCTTTTGCTTATGTATTCTTTTATTTTGTCTGCGATTCTTAGATGCTTAAAATCCTTGACTTCATATTGGATGTTGGCACCTGTTTTTTTAGTTTGCTTTATGTGCTTGCCAGATGGTAGGGAAATGCGTTATATCATAGGATTTTTTTTCATCATGGCAGGAACATTGTTTTTCAACGTTGACTATAAAGCTCTTGCTTTAAAAATAAAAGAGAATTGGATAGCTGTCCTTGTTGTTTTTGTTCTTTTTTCTGCTGTGATGATTTCGCAGTGGACTTGGTTTTTGATGACGCAGGAAACTGGAATTCCAATTTTTATATTGGGAAAATAGATGCGTCATTTTTTTCTTTCTGTTGCATAAATTGTATGTATTTGCTAGAATTATCTTATGAGGGTGTAAATGAGTGACATTATTCCTGTTTTTGATCAAGTTAAGTTTTTTGAGTTTAATCAGAGGGGCGACAATCGAGGGCATCTTGTTGTTGTTGAGGGTGCGCAAGATGTCCCCTTTGAGATAAAAAGAGTTTTTTACATCTATGGTTCTGACCGTGATGTTGTCCGCGGACAGCATGCAAATCGTAAGAGCGAATTTGTCTTGATAAATGTTTCTGGAACAAGCAAGGTACGGGTTAAGGATGGAAAGGATAATGAGGCCATATTCTCTTTGAATAGACCTCATACTGGAATATATCTTCCTAAAATGATATGGAAAGACATGTATGATTTTAGTGAAGATTCGGTTTTGTTGTGTCTTGCAAGTGAGCATTATGATTCTGAAGAGTATATCCGTAACTATGATGATTATGTGAAAGAGGTCTGTAAATGATATTATGAAACTCTCAATTATTATCCCTGTTTATTACAATCAAGACAATCTCAAACCTCTATATTATGACATAAAGAAGAAAGTCATTGACATTGTTGACTACGATTATGAAATCGTAATGGTCAATGATGGCTCAAAAGATGGCAGTTATTCTGTCATGAAGCAACTTGCAGAAATCGATAAAAATATCAAAATTATTAGCCTATCCCGGAATTTCGGCTCACACTCTGCGATTTTGTGTGGGCTTGCCCACTGCTCAGGGGATTGCGCGGTTGTAAAAGCGGCGGATTTGCAAGAACCTACAGAAATGATTCTTGAAATGGTTGGAAGCTGGAAAAAAGGAAACAATGTAGTTCTTGCGGTTCGTGGTGGCAGGGAAGAAAAGAAAAGTCAGACATTCTTTGCAAATCTCTATTATTGGATGGTTCGCAAGACTTCATTCCCTAATATGCCCAAAACAGGTTTTGACATTTATCTGATTGACCGCAAAGTTATAAATGTTTTGAGCATGCTTGATGAAATAAACAGCGCGCTGACAGGTCAGATTCTATGGAGCGGGTTTAAAACTGATTGCGTATATTATACACGATTGGAAAGAAAAATTGGGAAAAGTCGTTGGACGTTAAAGAAAAAAATTAGGCTCGTTACAGATACATTGTTTAGTTTTTCGACACTGCCTATAAAGCTTGTTTCTGTGGTTGGATTCCTTGCGTTTACAGGCTCTGTTATATGGGCAATTTGCCTTATTATTTCAAAACTGTTGGGGATTATTCCGGTAAGTGGATGGACGACACTTATCGTTTTCAATTTGTTCAGTTTTGGCGTGATTATGCTTACGCTCGGTATTCTTGGTGAATACTTATGGCGAACTTTTGACGCGACGCGCAAGCGTCCTCCATATATCGTTGAGGAATCCAATATGGATGAGGAAGAAAAATCATGGAAAAAATAATGCCAAACCGCCTCGACAGAGGTTTTTATATGTACCAAAAGGAATTTGAGATAAAGGCTCTCGAAGTCCTGCGTTCCGGCTGGTACATTCTTGGAAACGAAGTGAAGCAGTTTGAAAACGAGTTCGCTTCTTTTACTGGTTCAAAGCACTGCGTGGGACTGGCAAGTGGTCTTGACGCGCTTTGGATAGCTTTCCGTGTTCTTGGGATTGGCAAGGACGATGAAGTAATCGTTCAGGGGAACACATATATTGCGAGCGTTATGGGCATTACAATCAACGGGGCGACGCCAGTCTTTGTTGAACCAGATGAATACTTCAATATAGATGCCTCAAAAATCGAAGAAAAGATAACTCCAAAAACAAAGGCGATTCTTGTAGTTCATCTTTACGGACAAGCTTCAAATATGAAACCCATAACTGACTTATGTAAAAAATACAATCTCCGTCTTGTGGAAGACTGCGCGCAGTCGCATGGTGCCTGCTTTGACGGGAAAATGACAGGAACGTTTGGTGACATTGGGTGCTTTTCTTTTTATCCTTCAAAGAACCTTGGCGCTTTTGGCGACGCCGGCGCTATTACAACTGACGATGAAAAACTTGCTGAAGCGGTAAGAATCTTCAGAAATTATGGAAGCGAAAAGCGCTATCATAATAAGGTTGTCGGGGCAAATTCACGCCTTGACGAATTGCAAGCTGGACTTCTTAGAGTTCGACTCACTCATATAAAAGAGCTTGCTGAAGAAAAGCAGAAAATTTGCGGCCGTTATCTGGAAGAATTACATAATGATAAAATTCAGCTCCCTAAAATTCGTGATGGTGCGACACATATTTGGCATCAGTTTGTAATTCGTTCAAAACAACGCGACGAGCTTATGAAATATCTTGACGAAAAAGGAATCGGGACGATAATTCATTATCCAATTCCACCGCACCTTTCGGAAGCGTACTCATATCTTGGAATGAAAGGAGGTTCTCTCCCCGTTACAGAGTTGTATGCGAAAGAAGTGCTTTCGATTCCTCTTTACAATGGCATGACAGAAGAAGAGCAAGCTCGTGTAATAAAAGCTATTAATGTTTTTTAAGACAATAAAGATGAACAGAAAAACGCTGGATGAATTTATACAATTTATAAAGTTTTGCATTGTAGGCGTTACGAACAATGTGATTTTTTATGTCGTTAACATTGCCATTCTTTTTCTATTTAATGAGCGTGCTTTTGAATGGGATTACATGATCGCAAACATCGCGGGCTTTCTAATCAGCGTTCTCTGGTCGTTTTATTGGAACAACAAGTTCGTCTTCAAGGCGGGCGAAAGTGAGAAGCGTTCTCTTTTGAAGAGTTTGCTTAAGACATATATGGCTTATGGGTTTACAGGAGTTGTTTTAAACAATGTTCTTTCTTATGTGTGGATTGAGGTGTTTGGAGTTTCCAAATTTATTGCTCCACTTATAAATCTGTTTCTTACAGTTCCTGTAAATTTCCTAATCAATAAACTATGGGCTTTTAGAACAACAAAAAATGGAGGAGAACAATGATTCATCCAACTGCTGATAGGAGAGATAGATAATGGCTAAAGAAATAAAGAGAGAAAATCTTTGTGGCAAATATGTAACATTGAGAGAAGTGTCTGTTGATGATGCAGATTTCATTCTTGCTCTTAGATGCGATGAAAAAAAAGCGAGGTTTCTTAACAAAATTAACAATGACAAAAATGCGCAGGTTGCCTACATAAAAAGATATCTTGCGACCACTGATGAATGGTATTTTATCAGCGAAAGTAAGGACGGCAGGAAACTTGGGGCTATCAGAATATATGATTTGAGGAGCGACAGTTTTTCTTTTGGAAGCTGGGTTATGATAGACGGAGTTACTATGTCTGAAGCCTTTGAAACTGATTATCTTACTAGAATGTACGGATTTAATGTACTTGGGTTTAACAAGAATCATTTTGATGTGCGAAAAGATAATGAAAAAGTCTTAAAGTATCATCAATTCCTGGGGGCGAAAAAAGTAGGAGAAACGGAACTTTGTTATTTGTATGAAGTTACCAAGAACGAATTTGTAAAAAGAGCAAACCTTATGTGGAAGTTGTCAGAGTCCAAATAAAAACTGCTTAAAAACTATAAATATATATGTAAGGAGCAATAATTATGAAAGAAAAAATTAAAGCATTAGTAATCGACTCTTTGAATGAGTCAAAAGAAACAAATAATCTCGATTTTGAGATTAATGACGAGACAATTCTTTTGGGGGAAAACGCCGTAATGGATTCATTCGACTTTGTTTCATTCGTTTCTACTCTTGAAGAAAAGATTGCAGATGCTTTTGGCAAATCAATAACTGTTGTAAGCGAGAAGGCGTTCTCAAAGAAATACAGTCCGTTCAAAACAATTGACCGTATTTCTGATTACATCATCGAACTTTTGAATGAGGCTGAGTAAATGATTATCCTTATAACAGGTACAAGCCGGGGCATAGGAAAATATCTTGCAGAAAAGTTTCTTGCTGCAGGTCATACAGTAATCGGTTTCTGTCGTAGCGAATGTGATATTCATAATGAGAATTTTTATCATTTTACAGCCGATGTTACCGATGAAAAAGGTGTTGTAAAAGCTCTTGGTGAAGTACGGAAGCAGTTTGGTTGTATTGATGTTCTTGTCAATAATGCCGGAATTGCTTCCATGAATCATTTCTGTCTTACACCCCTTGAAACTGCAAAGCGGATTATGAATGTGAACTTCTTCGGAACTTTCCTTATGACTCGTGAATGTGCAAAACTTCTTCGCAAGAGCAAGAATGCGAGAATCATTAATTTTAGCACCGTGGCCGTTCCTCTCAACCTTGAAGGGGAGGCTTCTTATGCGGCATCTAAATCTGCGATTGAAACTCTCACTCGCACAACTTCGAAAGAACTCTCTGGTTATGGTATTACGGTAAACGCTGTTGGTCCTGTGCCGATTAAAACGGCTCTTATTGCAGGCGTGCCGGAAGATAAAATTCAGAACTTGCTTTCTCATCAGGCAATCAAACGCTTTGGTGAACCAGAAGATGTTTATAATGTAATTGATTTTTATATCAAGCCAGAGAGCAACTTTATTACAGGTCAGATTATGTATCTTGGAGGGATTAATTAATGTCTTGCATTGACTTTATTATAGATGACATAAAATCTTTTGGAGAAGAAATTGCAATCGTCACTGATGGAAAAGAGTATACCTACAAAGATTTGCTTTCTGAGTATGAAAATGCAGTTGCTTTTCTTGATGAAAATAAAGTTCCTGACTGTTCGGTTGTAGCGCTTCGTGGTGAGTTCTCTCCTAAAACAATCGGCATGATGCTTGCGATTATTGGAAAGAATTGCATATATGTTCCAGTTTCTACGGCTGTTAAAGAACCTGTAAAATATATCGAGATTTCAGAAGTTCAGTTCTATATCGACGGTTTAACTGTTACGAAATACGACACGATGCCAAAACATCAGATTCTGACTGGCCTTATTAACGAAAATCATCCAGGACTTGTTTTATTTTCTTCTGGAACAACAGGTGACCCAAAAGCGGCTGTTCATAATCTTGTTCCCATGCTTGAGAAATACAAGGCAAAGGGTAAGAAAATAAAGTCACTTGCATTTTTGTTGTTTGACCATATTGGCGGTTTTAATACTGTTATGTACAACATTTCAAACGGAGGCATGCTTGTAACCCTTAAGAACAGAAGCCCGGAAGAAGTTGCTTCATATATTGAAAAATATAAGCTAGAGTTGCTCCCGACCTCTCCGTCTTTCCTCAATATGATTTTGTATTCTCACATTTATGAAAAGTATGATTTTTCTTCACTAAAAATTATCAGCTACGGAACAGAACCTATGCCGGAATCTACGCTTAAAATGATGCATCAGATATTCCCGGATGTAAAACTTAAGCAAACTTATGGACTTTCAGAAGTCGGCATTATGCGCACTAAGTCTGAAAGTTCTGATTCTCTATGGCTTAAAGTTGGTGGCGATGAAGATCATCAGATTAAGATTGTGGATGGAATTCTTTTTATTAAGTCAAAGATGTCTATGCTCGGTTATTTGAATGCTCCAAGTCCTTTTGATGAAGATGGTTGGATGAATACAAAGGATCGTGTTGAACAGAAAGGCGAATACATAAAAATTCTTGGTCGTGTGTCAGAACTTATAAATGTTGGTGGCGAGAAGGTTTATCCTGCTGAAGTTGAAAGCGTTTTGCTTGAAGTTCCGGGGGTAAAGGACGCAATCGTTGGTAAAATGCCGAATCCTATTCTTGGAAGTGTTGTTACCTGCAAGGTTGCCGCCGATGAAGGACATGATTTGACAGAGCTCAAGAAGGCAATACAAAAGCATTGTACTGAACGTTTGGAGAAATTCAAGAGGCCAGTGAAGATTGAGTTTCGGGAATCTTCGTTCAATACTGCAAGATTTAAAAGATTACGATAATGGTTTGATAAAAATGAAGTACATTTACAAAAGAACAAATGATTTGACGGAGAATGAGATACAAGAAATTTGCTCGGTTTTTGAAACTGTTTTTGCAGGTATTGAAAAAAAACTGTGACGTATTTCAAAAACGAGACTGTGAAGTCCTTTATGTAAATTCAGCAGGCTGCGGTAAAAAGTTTTAATGCGGGCGTGTTCCGCAAGCAGCTGGCAGCTGCCGTTTCTTTTCTGAATATAAACTATTGCTGAAGATAGTGTACAATAAAGTTCGCAATTTGGGGTAGGAAAAAGCCATTGAAAATTCCAAAATGTTGGTGACCAAACTAACAAAGAGGAAAAGACAATGGCCAAGAAGAGCGATACCACATTTTTCGAAAAAAACTACTGGATTTTGTAACCGAAAAGGATCCGATGCTGGAGATGCTTCAGTGGGTGATGGACAAGTTCATGGAGATTGAAGTCGCCCACAAAACGGGAGCTGGAAAAGGGGTTCACTCAAGAAAGCGAGCAGGCGCTCATTCAGGTCGTGCAGGAATGCTGGCTGAACGGAGTCTCCACCCGCAAGATTTCAAGCACGAACACGCTTGAGCGGCTCAACCGCGAAATCCGCAGACGTTCGTCCGTTGTCGGCATTTTTCCTTCAACGGATTCTTACATCAGGCTGATAACAAGCTATCTGCTTGAGTATTCAGAGGACTGGCAGACTGAGAGGAGCTACATGAATGCCGGCTCAATAAAAGTTCAAAAGGAGATTCTGTTTAACGCAGCATGATGGATTTTTTGGCTTTTTTCAAAAACGAAATTGCGAACTAAACTTGACATAGTCAAAAGGTGGCTCTTGAGACGTTTTGAAAACTTTTTTTAGGCTAGTCCTAGACTGGCTGAAAAAAAATTTTTTCGGAAGACTCTGCATGGAAGTTGATTAAAAATGATTTATGAGGTAAACTAATAGTTCGAGGTGTTTTTTTTTAATATTAGTTATAACCTAGACAATGCTTTATGAAAATTCTTGCCATTGTTCCGGCGTATAATGAAGCCGCAAATATAGAGAAGACTGTCGCAAATTTAAAGTCCTGCGGAAGTTCGGTTGATTATGTAGTCATAAATGACTGCTCCACCGACAACACTTTGGATATACTAAAAGCAAATGATTTTAACTACATTAGTTTGCCTGTAAATCTTGGTATTGGCGGCGGCGTTCAGACTGGATATAAATATGGCGTTGAAAATGGTTATGACATTATAATTCAGCAGGATGGCGATGGGCAACATGACCCCAAATATATAAAGGATGTTTGTGCTCCTATAATAAACGGAGATGCGGATATTGTTGTTGGGAGTCGATTTATAACAAATGAAGGCTTTCAGTCTAGCGGAACGCGCCGTATAGGTATTGGTTTCTTAAGTTGGCTTATAAAACTAAAGTGTGGAACTGTTGTGAAAGATGTTACAAGCGGATACAGGGCTGTGAACAATAAATACTCGCTTTTTTTTGCCCGCAATTATCCGCAGGATTATCCAGAGCCAGAAGCTATCGTTTCAGCTTCTTTGGCTGGTGCGAGGATAAAGGAAGTGCCTGTTGTTATGAAAGAAAGGGAGTATGGAAAATCCTCGATAAATCTAAAGCGTTCTATTTATTATATGATTAAGGTTTCATTGGCGATACTTTTATGCAAAAAGGAGAGCGATATATGACAGATAGATTGAGGGTGTTTGTTACAATTGGAATTGTTTTGTATTTTTTGTTGTTGTCTTTGTTGGTAAAAAAAAAACATATTTCGCTTAGATATGCTCTTGTTTGGGGCGTTTTGGGGTTAGTTTTTTTGGCTTTGGATGTTTTTCCCGGTTTGCTTGTCCAAATATGTGATTTTTTTGGAATCCAAACACCTGTTTTTGCTTTATTTGCTGTTTTTTTTACACTTGTTTTTTTTGTTCTTATTGTTTTTACAGGGGTCGTTAGTAGACAGGCAGAAAAAATACGGACTCTAGTTCAAACTGCGGCATTGTTGGAAAAACGAATTATGAATATGGAACAAGATTGATTGAGAAACTCAAGATAAATAATCTGTAAGAGAGGAAAGAATAATATGTCTTTGTATAGCGGAAAAAGGTTGCTTATAACTGGGGGTACTGGGTCTTTTGGAAATACCGTGCTCAAGCATTTTCTAAAATCTGATATAGAAGAAATCCGAATATTTAGTCGAGATGAAAAAAAGCAGGATGATATGCGTCATGGTTTGCAGACAGACTGTCCTGAATTTGCACAAAAAGTGAAATTCTATATAGGAGACGTTCGAAACTATCAGTCAATTAAAGATGCGATGTCTGGCATTGACTATGTCTTTCATGCGGCGGCTTTAAAGCAGGTTCCCAGTTGTGAATTCTTTCCGATGGAAGCTGTTCGGACAAATGTTATTGGAACGGACAATATGCTCCACGCGGCTATGGAAAATGGTGTAAAAAGGGTTGTCTGCCTTTCTACAGATAAAGCGGCGTATCCAATTAATGCGATGGGAATATCAAAGGCTATGATGGAGCATGTTATCTATGCAAACGCACGTATTGCGGCCGAACGAGGAGATACGGTGATTTGTTGTACTCGATATGGTAATGTAATGTGCAGCCGTGGATCGGTGATACCTCTTTTCATTGATCAGATAAAGGCTGGCAACCCCATTACAGTTACTGATTCCAATATGACAAGGTTTCTTATGAATTTGGATGAGGCGGTGGATCTTGTTCAGTTTGCTTTTGAGCATGCTAATCCTGGTGATTTGTTTATACAGAAGTCGGACGCTTCCACAATAGGAGATCTTGCAAAGGCCGTGCAAAAGTTATTCGGCGATACAGGGATAAATGTTATTGGAACTAGGCATGGTGAAAAATTGTATGAGACGCTGATGACTTGTGAAGAAAGATTGCGCAGTGAGGATATGGGCGGATATTATCGTGTTGCTGCGGACAGTCGTGATTTGAATTATGATAAGTTTTTTGTGAAGGGAGAGGTTCATACTATGGCGAAGGAAGCTTATACAAGCCATAATACACGCCGACTTGATGTTGACGGCACAGTTGAAAAGATTCTTACGACGGATTATGTAAAAGGCGCGCTTGCATCTTGGAAAATATAAATGAAGAAACGTATTCTTATTGTTTGCCAGCATTTTTGGCCTGAAAATTTTCGTATAAACGATATCGCAAAGAATTTCGTGGAGCACGGTTATGAAGTTGATGCTTTATGCGGAATTCCAAATTACCCTAAAGGAGAATTCTTTTCAGGATATGGTTTTTTTCGACGTCGACACGAAGAATACGAGGGTATAAGGATTTTTAGATGTGGGGAGGTTCCCCGCAAAGGGAATACTTATTTCAGAATATTTCTTAATTATATATCATTTCCCTTCTTCAGTCTCTTCCACGTATTTCCAAGGTTGTTTACACATTATGACGTGGTCTTCTTATACCAGCTTTCTCCCGTAATTATGGTATGGGCGGGCATGCTTATTGCAAAAATAAAAAAATTGCCAACTGTAATGTATGTATTGGATTTGTGGCCTGATAATTTGTATTCCGTTTTAGATATTAAAAACAAGTTTTTGAGAAAAATTGCCGTAACAATGTCTCATTGGCATTATCGGCATGCCAGTAGGCTTATAGCGATTTCTCCCAGAATGCAAAAAAAACTTTATGATATAACAGAGAATAAAAGTATCATTACAGTTCCTCAGTTTTGTGAAAAGATTTATGAGACTACTATTTATGATGAGAGTTTAAATGACAGGTTTAAAAATGGATTTAATATTGTGTATGCAGGAAATATAAGTCCTGCACAGAATTATTCGTTAATAGCAAAAACTGCCAAAATTTTAGTCGATGACTATGGAATTAAAGATATTAATTGGATTATTGTTGGTGACGGCATGTCAAAAAATGATTTTGAAAGAATTATTGCTGACTATGCATTGGAGGATATTTTCTATTTTGAAGGGATGCACCCAATGGAAGACATACCGAAGTATGCTTATATAGCTGATGGTCTTCTTGCGGCATTGACAAAAACACCTGGTTTAGATTGTACTATACCCGCAAGAGTAATCTCGTATTTTGCAGCTGGCAAGCCGCTGTTGCTTTCTATGGATGGAGATGCCACGGATTTGGTTAATGGTCAGAATTGTGGTTTTGCTTCTGCGGCAGGTGATGTGGAGCAATTTGCTGAGAATATATGCAAGTTGTATAGAATGAATGACAGTGAACGAACCAAGATGGGGGATAATGCAAAGAAAGTTTATATGGAGAATTTTGAGAGAGGTGATTGTCTTGCAAGGTTGATTGCTTTTATTCAGCCCTAGGATTGTTTGAAAATATATGAGGCGGGGGGAGAGGAAACGAAATATGAAAAATATTGTTGAATGTGTTGTGTACCTACTGTTGGCTCTTGCTGGTATGACATTAATAAAGATGGGAGGTCGTTCGTCAGGGCAATTTATACATCTGCTCGGTTTCTCAGTTAGTTTGCAAACTATTGCGGGCATGTTCTTTTATGGATTAAGTTTTTTGTTGTATACATTTTTAATTTCAAAAATGCAATTAAGTATTACGATACCGGTTCTTTCGATGGTGAGCAACTGCGCTGTAGTAATGATAGGCATGATAGTTTTTAAGGAAGTGTTAAAACCCGGGCAGATTGTTGGAATAACCATTATGATCGCCGGAGTGTTTATAATGGGATTCTTTTCAAAATGAATAATAAGAAAGTGGTTGTTTTGGGCGCGACAGGAATGGCGGGTCATGTCGTTTATATGTATCTTGCTGAGACAGACAAATATGATGTCGTAACAGTATGCCATTCGGGAAAAATAGGAGCAAAAAACTATGAGCTTGATGTGTACAATACAGAGGAGTTAGCACGGATACTTTTTTTAGAGAAGCCGGATGTTGTTATAAACTGCATTGGGGTCCTCATAGCGGGGGCAAGAAATAATCCCTCCAATGCAATTTATGTCAATGCATATTTTCCTCATGTGCTCTCAAAATCTTTGCATTCTATCCTTCCAAATTCTAAAGTAATTCAAATAAGCACAGATTGTGTTTTTTCAGGAAACGAGGGAGGGTATAAGGATTCTGATGTAAAGAATGCTCTTGATACATACGGCATGACAAAGAATCTTGGCGAGCTTATAAATGATAGGGATTTAACACTTCGGACTTCTATAATTGGACCAGAATTGAAGAGAAATGGCGAAGGCCTTATGCATTGGGTTTTTTCTCAAAAAACTGTAGGTGAACTTAATGGTTGGCAGAAGTCTTTTTGGGGCGGGGTTACGACCCTTGAACTTGCAAAAGTTATGGATGCGGTTATTGATTCAAATTTGACAGGTTTGTATCAGATATCAAATAATGAAGCGATTAGTAAATATGATTTAGTTTCTCTAATAGTGAAGGAGTTTGAGCTTCCCATAAAAGTGAATGCGATTGAGGGAAATGTGTGCGACAAGTCTATATTCAATTCTATTCGTGCCGATTTTTCTTATAATGTTCCTTCGTATAAAGACATGATTTCTGAAATACATTCGTTTATGAGCGTCCACAAAGCATTATATACTCAATATCTTGGAGAATGATTATGAATAAAACAGAAAAACTTAGGGTTATGATTGTAATGGGAACGCGCCCAGAAATTATAAAGCTTTCAGCTGTTATAAAAAAATGTGATAAATATTTTAATTTACAGATTGTTCATACAGGGCAGAATTATGATTATGAACTAAATAAGGTTTTCTTTGAAGATTTACAGATTCGTGAACCGGATTTCTATTTGAATGTAGTTGGGGACAGCCTTGGTAAAACAATGGGGAATATTATTTCAAAATCATATGAACTTTTTACAGAGCAGAAACCTGACGCTGTGCTTGTGTTGGGTGATACAAATTCTTGCCTTTGCGTTATTGCCGCAAAACGTCTGAAGATTCCAATTTTTCATATGGAAGCAGGAAACCGTTGTAAAGATGAAAATCTTCCGGAAGAGGTTATTCGTCGTATTGTTGATGTGACGAGTGATGTAAACCTTTGTTATTCGGAAAATGCCAGAAAATATATTTTGGATACTGGTGTAAAGCCTGAGTATACCTTTGTTACAGGTTCTCCCATGGCTGAGGTTCTGAATTGTTGCATAGATAAAATCAATGCAAGCAATGTTTTGGAAGAATTAAAGTTAAAGCCGAGAAATTACATTCTTCTTTCTGCGCATCGAGAAGAGAATATTGACAATGAAGAAAATTTTATGGCCCTGATGAGTGCTGTAAATGCAATGGCTGAAACTTATGACATGCCCATTTTGTATTCATGCCACCCACGTTCAAGAAAGATGATTGAAAAACGTGGTTTTAAGTTTGATGAGAGAGTTATACAACATCAGCCATTGGGTTTTTTTGATTACAACTATTTGCAGCAAAATGCCTTTTGCGTTGTTTCTGATAGTGGGACCATACCTGAGGAAGCTAGTTATTTTAAATTTCCTGCCGTTTCTGTTCGTACAAGTACAGAAAGGCCTGAGGCTATGGAAAAAGGAGTGTTCGTTGTTGGCAGCATTACAAAGGAACATGTTTTACAGGCTGTGGATTTGGCGGTGAGCATGCATGAAAATGGCGATGCGGGGCTTACAGTGCCTGCTTATACTGATACAAATGTATCGGTAAAGGTGGTAAAAATCATCCAAGGCTATGTAGGGATAGTTAATAAAATGATTTGGCGAAAGTGTTAGTTTTTTTTGAGTGCATGTGATTTTAAGGATAATGTTTTATGAATAAAGAGTTCAAATATAGTGATATCTTAATATCTTTCATGTTTTCAACTGTTTTAATTTTTGTTTTTTTGGCATATTGTGATTTTGTTGCGGAGCCCAATTTTGATGTTTTGTTGACAAAAGCCTTTTCGCGTTTGTTTTCAATGAAAATATGGCTGGCTATATTTTTATTCTTCGTGATTTTCTTTATTTATAGAAAACATTTTAAAATTATAAATGATTTTATTTTTCATTATCGTTTTGCTATTGTTTTTGCAATCTTTGCATTATGCGTCTTTTTTGAAATAACTGGGTCGTCAATCGGAATGTGGTGCGCTTATTTGGGTGAGGCTGACAATGATGTTGTTCTCGGCGTTTCTCGCCCGATTCGTACCGATGAATGGGCTGTTTCCACGCCTATAGCAATCTCACAGTATTATAATTATTCCGGCTCTTTTCCTTACTTTAGCGATACGGTCCGTGCTGCTGCCACAGACGTGTTCTTGGTGTCTGGAACAGCCGTTAAAAACCCGCTAATTTTTTTTCGCCCATTTTATTGGGGGTATCTTTTCCTTCCGGTGGCAAAAGGTATGGCCTTTTTTTGGTGCGGTAGATTGCTTGCATTGCTGTTGGTTTCTTTTGAATTTGGAATGCTCATAACAAATCGAAATAAATCATTGTCAGTTGTTATGGCGATTATGATCGCCTATGCTCCTGCTGTCCAGTGGTGGTTTTATGGATTTGCAGAGCTTCTTATTTATACACAGCTTTCTGTGTTGTGTTTAAAAAAATATTTGAATGAGAACTTGCTTGTAAAACGAATATGTCTTCTTGCGGTGATAGTTATTTGCGCTGGCGGCTATGTGCTTACTTTTTATCCGCCATGGATGATTCCATGCGTATATGTTCTGCTTGCGCTGATTTTATGGGTTTTATTAGAGAACTATAAAGATTGCAGGATGAGATTAATAGACTGGATTTGCATTGCAATTGCGATTCTAGTATTTATGCTTTCTATGCTTTATTTATATCAAAAATCAAAGGGGACAATTCAAGCATTGATGAATACTGTTTATCCGGGAGAAAGGTTTGAAACTGGAGGAGGAGGATTAAACAGTCTCTTTTTATATATAACAAATATTTGGCATTCTGTTCTTGGAGAAGGTGCTGTTGCCAATGTCTGTGAAAGTAGTTATTTCATTGATTTTTTTCCAATTTGTTGGCTTCTGCCGATAGCGGCACTTAACAAGAAAGAAGATAAAGATGTTTTGTCAATGTTTTTGTTTTTGGTCAGTCTGTTTTTGGGAGTTTATTGTGTTTTCGGTTTTCCAAGAACACTTGCTCGGTTCACGCTCCTTAGAAATGCAGCTACAGGTCGTGCCATTGTTATTTTTGGTTTTTGCAATATTCTGCTTCTGATTCGCTCTGTTTCAATAAATAAAAAGTATTCTATCTCATTGCAAAGTTCTATTGTAATAGCTCTTGTTTTTTTGCTTATCGCATTGCAAGCTTGTAAAGCTTTAAATCCGCATTATTTGTATAAGTCAAAAAAAATTCTTATGTCGACAATCGCTGTGTTTTTTGGTCTGTATTTTTGTTTGCTCTCATTTAACAAAAATAACTTATTTTTCTTGTGGAAGTGTGGAACTGTCATTCTCGTTTTGTTTGCAAGTTTTTTGGCGAATCCAATTAGACATGGTATAAAATCTGTGGAAAATATTTCGTTGTTACGCACAATGAAAGAAATTCATCTTCATGAACCTGATGCAAAATGGATGATAGAAGGTGAGGGGATACCTTTTAATTTAGGGTTGTTTGTGGGAATTCCCACTGTAAATTCAACAAATATTTATCCGAACATTGAAAGGTGGCGTGGCTTTGATTCTGAAAGGAAATATGAGCAGATTTACAATAGATATGCGAACTGCATTATTATGCATTTGATAGATCAAGATGAACTTATGACATTTTCGTTACCTGGTACGGATTTTTTTGCATGTAATCTTAATATGGATGCTGCCAGACAATTGGATGTTTCGTATATAATGACCCGGGGTGATTTGACGCCATTTGTTTACAATGGTGACGTGACTTTTATAACTATGACAAACGGATGTGCGTTTTACAAGGTCAATGCAAGCAAGAAATGAATTTGATACAGTGTTGATTTTTTACGGTTTGTATTGATTTTACTATTGTCAATTATTAAAATATAAGATAAAATAATAACTATCTTTTTTATAATATAAAGTGGGACATTTTTATGGTCGTTTACATATATGGAGCGGGAGTTTACGCAAAGCGTTGTTATGAAGATGTCACTAGACTTGGTTTTTCTGTAAAGGCTTTTGTTGTGACCGACAAGGCGGACAATCCGCAAGAGTTGTTTTTGTTGCCAGTGCTTTGCGTTGACGATTTGAGCTTGCTTGCAGATGATGTGTTGATTGTCGCTCTAAAAGAAGCGTTTCGGGAAGATGTCGCAGAAATCTTGAAAAAGCGGAACGTTAAAAATGTCTATTATTATCCTGACGTAACGCGGTTGGATGTCGCTACCGCCATGTGGATGAACCGTATTGTGGCGGAATCGAGCGGCTATAAGCGTGTTTATGTTTATGGCGCCGGCGCTTACGGCCAACTGTGTCTTAGAGCCTTCGCGCAGAGAAATGTAAAAGTTGATGGATTTTTAGTCACGGATAAGGCTGGCAACCAAGAATTGCTGAACGACATTCCAGTTTTTGCGTTAAAGGATTTCAATGTTCCCTCCAAGGAAACATTGATTGTTGTTGCGCTTAAGCCTAAATATAGGGACGAAGTCCTTCCTCTTTTACGAGCTGCGGGCTATTCAAACTATATATGCTTTAAGGATGAAATTCTGGAAAATGAGGTAGCAGGGCAGGGCACTTCGGAGAATGCAGATAATAATGGAGATGTGACTGGCAACAAGCAAGAGGACGACAATATTTTTGCTTCTATATGGCGCCGACGGCATGACTTTGTTATAGAGCCGGAGTCTTTTGGCTGTCGGTATTCCATAGTAGAAAAGCAACGAAAATTACAATTCCCTAAAAAAATTAAATTTAGCATTTTGACCCCTCTTTACAACACGCAGGAAGACTTTTTGAGGGAAATGATTGCTTCTGTTCTAGGCCAGTCGTATGAAAATTGGGAGTTGTGCCTTTCTGACGGCAGTGATTCCGCTCATTCTTATGTTCGTGATATTTGCGAAAAAATTGCTTCAAAAGACAATCGTATAAAGTATAAAAAGTTAGACAAGAATAAGGGGATATCCGAAAACACCAACGTCTGTCTTGGCATGGCCACTGGAGACTATGTCGCTTTGTTGGATCATGACGATTTATTGCATCCTGCGGCTCTTTATGAAATGATGAAGGTGATTTCAAACTGTGATGCCGACTTTATTTATACGGACGAGGCAACATTTAATAGCCCTAATTTACATGAGATTATTGGAACAAATTTTAAGCCGGACTTTGCCCCAGATTATTTTTACGCTGTGAACTATATATGTCATTTTACCGCTTTCTCAAAAAAACTGCTTGATAAGATTGGTAATTTTAATTCTGAATACGACGGAGCTCAGGATTACGATTTGTTTTTGAGGTTGACTGAAAAAGCTCGTTGTATAAAGCATATTCCCAAGTGCCTGTATTATTGGCGAGGAAGCGAGACTTCGACATCTGTGAATGCCGCCTCAAAGTCTTACACTTGCATAGCCGGGCAAAAGGCGGTTATGGCTCACTTTAAGAGAGTTGGCGTGAATGCAAGTGTCTATTTGGGACACGTAGAGAATACATATCGCGTTAAGTATGAAATAAAAGATGAGCCGCTGATTTCCATTATAATTCCAAATTATGAGCATTGGGAGAGTTTAAAAAAGTGTGTTGAGTCGATAATTGGATTTTCAACATATAAAAATTATGAGATAATCGTTGTAGAAAACAACAGCAAATCTTCTGAAACTTTCGCTTACTACAAGGAACTTGAAGGGAAAACAAAGGTAAGAATTGTGACATGGGAAGGGAAATTCAATTACTCTGCCATAAATAATTTTGCCGTAAAATATGCCAACGGTGAATATATTTTACTTTTGAACAATGATGTTGAAGTCATTACAGCCAATTGGCTGGAAGAGATGCTTATGTACGCCCAACGGTCGGACGTGGGCGCTGTTGGGGCTATGCTTTACTATCCCTCAAATAAAATTCAGCATGCCGGTGTCATTGTGGGGCTTGGCGGTGTTGCTGGACATTCGCACAAACAGTTTAACCGGGATGGGACACCTGGATATGCTCGTAGAAAAGTTGTTCCCCAAAATCTTTCAGCGGTCACGGCAGCATGCGTGATGATTCCAAAAAAAGTTTTTGATGAAGTTGGCGGCCTTGACGAAATGTTTGAGGTGGCCTTTAACGATGTTGACTTATGCCTTAGAATCAGAAGCGCTGGATACACCGTTGTTTGGACTCCTTTTGCAGAGCTTTATCATTATGAATCCGAGACCCGAGGATATGAGGACACGCCTGAAAAACAGGCGAGGGCGGATAGCGAAGAGTATTTGTTTAAAGAAAGATGGCAGAAGTTTTTGGCGGCAGGAGATCCATATTACAATAAAAATTTGACGTTGGATTATGAAAATTTTGCTATTGCAGGGTTTCACACTCTTTTTCACTGTTAGAATGCCGCGTAAGGAGTTAACTTTATGAGAGGGCCGGATTTGATTTCTGTAATAATTCCGACATACAACAGAGCCTATTGTTTGGAAAAATCGATGCGCTCTGTGCTTAACCAAACTTATGGCAACATAGAGTTGATTGTTGTTGACGATTGTTCCACTGACAATACAGAATCTGTTGTTCGTTCAATAGACGATTCTAGGTTGCGATATATAAAGTTGGGTAAAAACGGCGGCCCGTCAAAGGCAAGAAATGTTGGCATAGAGAATGCTCGTGGTAAATACATAGCCTTTCATGATTCCGATGACGTGTGCCATTTGGACAAATTGGAAAAACAATATGCCGAAATAATGAAGGATGAAAGCGTTCTTATGGTGTTTTGCCGATACAAAGTTTTTGGTGAAAAAGAATCAATTGTGCCTGCGGCAGATGTTGTTAATTGTGATGATAATTTTTTTGAACTTTTATTACAAGGTAATGTTATAGGTACGCCAACTATGTTGGTGAAAAAAAGTGTTTTTGACATTGTTGGCGGATTTAATGAGAGCCTTTCGACGTACGAGGATTGGGAACTTGCCTTGCGATTGGCTAAAAATGGAAGGATTTCATTTGTGGATGAAATCTTGTTGGATGTGTATGATTCAAAGAGTTCTGTAAATAAACTTTTTGGGGTAAAAAGAATAAACGCTATCTTGCTTTTCTTTTCTCTTTATTGGAATGATGTTGAGGACAAGGCCGCATTTAAAACATTGGTTTTTTTAATTTTTGCCGAGCTTAAATTTGCTGATGAAGCAGCTCAAAAAGAAACGTTGGATAAATTGAACCTTTACTTTCCTTTTTCGTCCTTGTTTTACCAGACTTATCGCCTTACAAATGATCATATTGATAACCTTAGCACTAACTTGTCCAACATGAAGGCCGCCCATGATAACGCCGTTTCGATAATTTCAAATCTGCAAAATGAGTTGAATTTGCGACAGAATCACATCAATAATTTGAATGATACAATCAATAATTTGAATGATACAATCAATAATTTGAATAATACAATCAATTTCGAAAAATCCAAAAAGTTCCTCATCAAAAAATGTGTAAACTATTTCTGTGATGATGGACTTGTGGCGAAACTTGGTACTAATTTCTCTTTATATGGTGCTGGAGAGGTCGCTCAAATCCTAATTCCTCTGTGTAAAAAATCAGGAATAGTAATTCCATATACAATCGACAGGAAGCCTAAAATTGTTGATGGCGTTCCTTCCTATACTGTTTCTGATATTCCTGACAAAGAGCTTCCAATTATCATAACAGCTTACGATCCGCAGCGGTCAATAATTGGCGAGCTAAAAAAAGCACACAATGGTCCAATTCAATATCTTGATGAATTGCTAGTTGATTGATAGAATCTTAAAATGAAATTTTCTGTTGTAGTTCCTGTCTGCAATGTAGAGAAGTATCTTGCAGAATGTTTGGACAGTATTCTTAAACAAAACATTTCTTCATTGGAAGTAGTATGTGTCAATGACGGCTCAACTGATTCATCACTTTCTATTTTGCGTGAGTTTGCAAAAAGTGATAGTCGCGTTGTGGTTGTTGATAAGCCCAATTCTGGTTATGGGGATTCTGTAAATATTGGCATAAATCGTGCCTCTGGTGATTATATAGGAATTGTTGAAAGTGATGACATCGTAGTTGATGGAATCTTTCAAAAAATGCTTACTATTGCAAAAAATACAGGCGTTGATTTTGTAAAAGGAACTTTCAATTTTTACCAGGCAGAGAGTTGCACTCGGAATTTACATCCTAATTTTATGAATCTTCCATGCGACAAAATAATTTCTGTAAATGAATATCCTGAACTTTTCTTTACAGCGCCTTCAATATGGAGCGGAGTCTATAAGAGGTCCTTCCTCGACGAGAACAAAATTCGTTTCTTGCCGACTCCAGGAGCAAGTTATCAGGATACTTCCTTTGCGTTCAAAGTCTGGGCGACAGCAAAGTCCGTGTACCTGCTTTCTGATCCTGTTATTGATTACCGGCAGGATAGTTCAGGCTCTTCAAGCAACATAAGCAAAAAAGTATTTAATATTTTTAATGAAACAAAAGAAATGGAGCGTTTTATAAAAGAAAATGAACTTGAGCGTTTTTATCCAGAATTCGTAAAGACGAAATTCATAAGTTATGCATGGACCCTTGCTAGGCTCAATGAAAATGACAAGCGTAAGTTTTTTTTGCGGTGGATTCCAGAATTGACATCAGAATTTGAAAAAGGGTATTTTGTAAAAAAATATTGGGATGATTATAATTGGAATTACATTCATCAACTTGTTTTTAATCCCCAGCAAAGCATAGAAAATGTTTGTTCTTCTACGCCTATTTTAGCTCCTGCATTTTCCAAAATTGAAATTTTATCAAAAATTACACCTGTTTACATATATGGAGCTGGAAAATACGGTCAGATTGCATTAAAGAAACTAAAAGTTCATGGAGTAAATACTTCTGCATTCGTTGTTTCTAGTAGAGATGATAACCCTGGAAGTGTTGATGGAATACCCGTTATTCAACTCGATGAAATTGACAAAGATGGAATCATCTTTATAGGTTTATCTGAAAAGTATAAGATGGAAGTTCTTAAATTATTAAAAGATAGATGGCTTTTTAATAATGTATTTGAAATTTGAGAGAAAAATATGAATTCGAAAAATTCTATAATAAAAGTCAGTTATATTTTGTTAGTATTGGCAGGACTAAGTTTGTTATGCCTTGTACCTTTCGCTGTAGTTTGTGTTTCAAAAATACTTAACGAGGGACTTGGTAGTCTAGGAATGCATGGAATAAGTCACAACTATCATTATCTTGCATCCTTCGGGATATTTAGTTTTATTATTTGTTTTTTTTCTTCTATCGCCTTATACCTATTATCTAGGCTCCATAAATATAAATCATTTTCAAAATCGCAGAAAATACATTTCTATACGGCAATTTCTGCCTTTGTTCTTATTTTTATTTTACATAATTTTATAAATCCTGATTTTGGTGACGATATTATTTGGCGAAAGTATTTGGATCAAATAACCCTAACAGAAATTATCGGCTTTAATTTTTTCACGCATCAAAGTCGTATTATTGGTACCGTTGGCGGAGCCATATTTACCTGGCTTCATCCCATTTTTTGGTGTTTTTTTGATTCCCTTTTTATGGTTATAATCATAGAAGAGATAATCTACATATTTATGAAAGATGAATTAAAAAAGTATTCTTTTCTTGTTTACCTTTATGTTTTTCTTATTCCGCTTAGAGTTTATTATTGTGCTGGTTGGGAAATCACAACAATCACATATGTTTGGCCTTTGGCATTTTTCCTACCATGTTTTATGATGGTAAAAAAAATATTTTCAGGGGCAGAGGTTTGTTTTTACGAATTTATAGTCACTCTTGTTTTTGCTGCAATGGGAGCCACTGAGCTATCATTGGTTCCTGTGCTTTTGGTTGCGTCTATAGTTTTTATAATGTATCAAGTTTTTTTTCGAGAAAACCATTTTTGTCCGATAAACAGCTATTTATTGTTGCTTTTTCTTGTTGCGATATTTAGCTTGTTGGTAGTTATTTTTACACCTGGAAACTGGCATAGGGCAGAAGAGGAACTGCGTTGGTTCCCCGAATATCCATCTTTATCATTATTCAACAAACTGTCGATGGGATTGTTGACTGCAATGTCATATTTTTTTGCCGGTAGTTATTTTAACTTGCTTATAATACCATTTCTGATTGTCATGATTTATGCTTTTATAAAAAAACGACAGTATTTATCATTGTCAGGGGTAATTTTTCCTCTCTCCCTTGTTTTTATGAGCATGTTTAATATACTCCCATGGTTAAAAAATGACAAAATTCTTTATTTTTCTGAATATTCAATATCAATTGTAAACACTGAAATTATTATATATTTTGTTATCTGGTTACTTTGTCTTATGCTGATTTATCAGGCTGCGGGAAAAGGTTGGTATGGACTACTTATAGATCTTGTTTTTTTAGCCGGTTTTGGAACAAAATTTATGGTTTGCTTTAGTCCTACCGTATATGCATCTGATGTAAGAACAACATATTATATGTCCATATCTGTTATTATGGTTTCTACTGCAGTTTTTTCAAAAGGAAATGTACAATGGAAACAGAAAAAAAATTAACAGAATCAATTTGGCGTTGGTTCTCATTCAAGAAGGAATCTTCTATATGCTTTGTGAGTGCAGATACTGTTTTGAATGACAGATTCGACTACATTATAGTCTTGGATTTTTCCTCTCTAAAAGGCGAGAATTCTGAAATTTTAAAAAATCTACGTTCTCACTTAAAATTTGGTGGAACACTTCTATTAGGATTTGATAACAGTCTTGCATATCGTTTTTTTTGCGGGGACACAAAAATAGAAGGAAAACAATATTTCACCAAGCATGAAATAAAAAATCTTCTTGCTTCTGCAGAAATAAAATCCTATAAGTTTTATTCTGTTTTTCCATGTCTTGAAGCGGCACAACTTATTTATGCGGACACATTCACGCCTGCAGAAAACCTAAACATTCGTTTCCTCCCACTTTATAATAACCCGGATTCTGTTTTCAAATTTGAGGAATCAGGCTATGACGATTTAATACAAAATGGCCTTTTTCATTCTATGGCAAATGCTTTTTTAGTCGAATGCAATGATGAGGGAGTTTTTAATAATGCCTTGCAAATTACTCTTAGTGCCGATCGTGGAAATGATATGTCCTATGCGACAATTATACGAGAAAATGATACTGTTATTAAAAAGCCTCTTTTTTCTAATGGTACAAAAAAACTGGAAGTTTTACAGAAAAACCTTTTTGACATAAAAAAATTGGGGCTTAATGTAGTTGAAGGAAGTCTGAATTATGATGAATTCTCAATGCCTTTTGTGAATGCTCCTTTGGGAAATGTTTATTTACAGGAACTTGCTCAAAAAGATAGGGATTCATTTATTAAAAAAATGGATCATTTCCGAGAATTGATTTACAAATCTGCGGAAAATGGTATTTGTTACTTTGATTTAGTTCCCCTTAATTCTTTCTATGTTGATGGGGACTTTTCTTTTTTTGATCAGGAATTTGACTTGCCAGCGTCTGATTACCCGCCAGAGATGCTTGTTTACAGAACAATTGTTATTGTTTACTCAGATTTTGAGAAGATGAATGCAATTGCTCCCATTGATTTTTTCTGGAAACGATACGGGATTCAAGATAAGTTGCCTGAACTAGAAAAGCTTTCCCATGAATTCCTTATGAGCCTTAGAAATCAAGAACAACTAAAATCTTTTAATGCACTTCATCAAAGGAAAGATGCGGTTGTAAGGTTTAATATGGCTCAACGTAATCAGACTCATTTTTATGATTCTCTCTTAAATAGAAATTTCATTGAAGGTACTTTCGGAAAAAAAGTTTGCGTTTTTGGAAGCGGAAGGTTTGCAGAAAAATTTATTTCGCAATATGGAGACAATTGCGATGTTGTGCAAGTTGTTGATAATGATTCATCAAAATGGAACTCTGACTTCCATGGAATAAAAATTTCGTCTCCTTCAACACTTTCAAATATTTCTGATGATATTTGTCTTGTTATCTGTGTAAAAGATTATAAACCTATATACAATCAATTGCTTTCAATTAATATAAAAAACATTGTTTTATATGATGCGCATAAAAACTATTCTGTAGGCGATTTAAAAGATGGTGAAAACAAAAAATACCACGTTGGTTATCTGTCTGGAGTCTTTGATCTTTATCATATTGGTCATATTAACATGTTCCGGCGCGCAAAGGAAATGTGCGATTACTTGATTGTAGGGGTAACAAGTGATGAATATGTACTAAATAAAAAGAAAAAAACTCCTTTTATCCCTTGTGAAGAACGGATGCAGGTTATTCAAGCCTGCAAATATGTTGATAAGGTTGTGAAAGTTCCTTACCTGCACGAAGAAATCACGGAGGCGTGGAATACATATCATTATGATGTCCAGTTTTGTGGTTCTGATTATGAAAACAATCCTTGGTGGCTTGAACAGCAAAAATGGCTCCGCGAGCATGGCGCTGATTTGGTCTTCTTCCCGTATACAGAACAAACAAACTCCACAAAGATCAAGGCTTTGATAGAGAAGGGCTTGTTATGAGTGATAATAATTACGATTATCTAATAGTAGGCTCCGGCCTTTATGGAGCCGCTTTCGCGCGTCTTGCGACTGACGCACAAAAAAAATGCCTTGTAATTGAAAAACGACCGCAATTTGGCGGAAACATTCGTTGCGAGAATGTTGAAGTTATAAACGTTCATGTTTACGGAGCGCATATTTTTCATACATCAAATAAAAAAGTCTGGGATTTTGTGAACAGGTTCGTTGCGTTCAACCGCTACACAAATTCCCCAATCGCAAATTACAAAGGAAGGCTTTACAATCTTCCCTTCAATATGAACACCTTTTACGCTATATGGGGCGTAAAAACGCCTGCGGAAGCCCTTGCCAAAATAGAGGAGCAAAAAGCGGCTGCAAAAATAAGTGAACCAAAGAATTTGGAGGAACAGGCCATTTCCCTTGTAGGAAGCGACATTTATAAAATCCTTGTTAAGGAATATACCGAAAAACAATGGGGCAGGGTTTGCGCGGAGCTTCCTCCTTCAATAATAAAGCGGCTTCCTGTGCGCTTTACTTTTGACAACAATTATTTTAACGATTTCTACCAAGGAATTCCCATTGGAGGCTACAATAAAATAATAGAGGGGCTTCTTGACGGCGTTGAAAAAATGGCGGACGTTGACTTCTTTTCCGATAGAAGGCGCTTTGAAAGCCTTGCGTCAAAAATCGTCTTTACAGGAAAAATCGATGAATTTTTTGGCTATCGGTTTGGAAAACTTGAATACCGCACGGTCCGTTTTGAAACTGAACTTTTGAGCCTTCAAAATTTTCAGGGAAATGCTGTAGTGAACTATACGAGTCGTGAGGAGCCTTATACTAGAATCATAGAACACAAGCATTTTGAACCAGAAACCTCATCCTATAATAATCCAAAAACTGTCATTTCCAAGGAATATTCTTCCGAATGGACTAACGGCTCGGAACCTTTTTATCCAATAAATGACCAAAGGAACACAGTGCTTTATAAAAAATATCAAGAGATTTCTAAGACAAGTTCGAACGTAATTTTTGGCGGCCGCTTGGCTGAATACAAGTATTACGATATGGACGATGTAATTGAAAAGGCTATGAATGATTTTGAAAAAGAAATTCATAAAAAAGAATAGTATTGGCATTGGTTGTATATCGCTATTGAAAAATCTTGCTTTTATTGTTAAAATGTAAAATATGTCTGACAAAAAACGTGTTTACCTCAATTTAATTTTGTATGAATATAATTTAGAGCATTTTAATTTCTTAAAGAATTTGGCGGCTGAATATGGAAGCCTTACCATAGGAATCCCCTCAGATTATGTTATGGCGCGTCTTTTTGGGGAAGGTCGCAACGGTTATTCGGCGGAGCGAGTTAGAGATTTTTGGCTTCAGTTTAAATTTGTAGAAGACATAGTGGTTTTTGACAATCATAAATTCGGCTATCAAGATATGTATGAAAAACTTCACTTTGACGTGTGTTTTTATGGGTCAGAGTACGGAATACAGTTTGTAAAAGATAAAGCGTTTTTTGAATCGCGTGGCGTTTCTTTTTTGTCACTCATGCCAGAAAATTTTATATTTACCAATCCGATTGATTCTTTTTCTCTTTCATTAAAAAACATTCAAAAAGACAAAAAACTAATTCTTTTTGGTACTGGCAAATACTTTGACTTGTTTATTAAAAGATATTCTTCCCAGTGTGCAATTGCTTACGCGGTTGACAATAATTCAAACCTTTGGAATACTCAAAAAAGCTCTGTTCAAATATTTTCTCTTGAAAAATTAAAAGAGGAAAATGTTCAAGATTGTCTTGTCGTCTTGTGCGCAAAAAACTTTTCTTCTATGAAAAATGATCTTTTTTCGGTTGGCGAATTTAATTACAGGACATTGATTTTTTGTAATCCCATTTCGCTTTTGGAAGAAATGTGTCTTGGCCTCAAAGCTGAAGACGAGTATTTGAAAAAAGCTCAAAGAATAAATCTTATTATGATGGCAGAAGTTAATCGTGTTTGCAAAAAATACAATATTCCTTATTATGTTATTTGTGGAAGCCTTATTGGAGTTGTTCGCCATCATGGTTTTATTCCTTGGGATGACGATGTAGATTTGGCATTTACGCGGGAAGGATACGAAAAACTAAAATCTGTCGCTAAAAACGAATGGGCAAGCGGTGATTTTACATTTGTTGATTATGAAGATTATGGCGTTTTTTATGATTTTATGCCACGTCTTGTCTACAACAAAGAACGCCTTCCCATTAAGGCTTTTGATAAGGTTAACGATGTGTCGGCTGTTGATGTAAGAGGTAAATTGTTTGTTGATTTTTATATTTTTGAGGATGCTGGAAAAAATCCAAAGAGACACTATAGGGCGGTAAAAAAAATGCAAGCAATTTACACTATGTGTATGGGGCATCGTCCTTGTCTTGATTTTGATGAATACAAGAGGCTTCCTAAGTCTAAAATAATGCTTTTAAAAGTGATGACAAAAATAGGATCGTTAATACCATTAAAAACATTGTTCTCTTGGTATGAAAAAACGCGTCGTTTTGCTATTAATGAAAACAGCGATTATTATTTTTGCGCCAATTTTGCTATTTTGTGCATAGATAGGCGTATAAAGAAGGCTTTTTTGGGAAATGGCAAGGAAATGCAAATGGAGAATTTAAAAGTTAGGGTTCCAATTGATTGCGACGCCTTTTTGGAAAACATGACTTACCACAATTATATGAATTATCCAGGACTGTCAGTCCAAAAGCCATCGCATTATTTTAATTCTGACATTGAAATATGGTAGGAACAGAACTCGTATAAAAAACAATTTTTTTACAATGCCTTGATGCTATGGTAGGAGAACCAACTATGCTTGACACAATCCAAATCGCAAACTATAATTCACATAATTCATGTCCTTGCTTTTTACTCTGAGTTTGTATATTAATCCTGAAATTATGGTTTTAGACGAATCTGCGTCTGCTTTGGATAACGAGACTGAAGGTGTCGGCTTTAAAACCATCACTTGCGGCCAATTGTTGGCAAAAACAGAATAGGAGAGCGTTTTGTTATGATTTCAGAAATGCCAATTAAAAAGAAGTATGAAAACTATTATTTTTTAGGCGCGATAGGCCTCTTTTTGCTGTGGTTCATCCTTTTTTCTTTTAGGCCGAATAGCAGAGAGTGTTTGATTTTTTTCCGGAAGTTTGAAGATTTGTTTGCTGATTTTTTTAATGTATTGCGCTATGTCAGTGAAAGGGATGTGTATTTTAATGAAGTCAACGGCTTGGGGCAAAAAGAATATCTCCCCTTAGCCTATATGATATTTTATCCTTTTTCACGTTTTGATGATTATGCGCGTATGTCCTTGGCGGATTGTTGGCATTCTCAATGGGGAATGTTCACCTGTTTCCTCTTTTTGTTTATCAACTTAATCCTTTTGTTGCATTCTTTATTGGCGCTTTGTAAAAAATATTCGGTTGATGAAAAAATAGCGTACGCCTTGTTTTGTTCCAACGTGATCCTTCTTTCAATAGAGAGGGCGAATATTGTATTTTTATCAGCCGTTTTCCTAAATTATTTTTTAGTCTTTTATGATTCTCAAAATGCAAGAGAGAGATTGTTTGCATGCTTTGCCCTTGCGTTTTCCGCAACATTGAAGATTTATCCTGTGCTGTTCATCCTTTTATATCTTCCAAAAAAGCGATATAAAGAATTCTTTACGACTGTCATCATGGGGCTTTTGTTGGCCTTTTTGCCTTTCTTGTTTTTTAAGCAGGGTTTTGCAAATATTCCGCAGCTTGTTAAAAATGTGTTGGTTGCCAGTAATACTGGATTTTTTACCGCATATGGAGGCTGCTTTTCTCCATTGGTATTTGATGCGTGTCGTTTTTTAGGCATGAATGAAAATGTATCCATGATGTTTGTTGGACTGTCACGATATTTTGTCATTTTATTGACTCTTATTTCTTTGGCGTTGTTTTTTATTCATCATGACAGCCTAAAGCGTTGGGATAAATTAACATTGCTTTTATTCCCTTTCCTTTATTTACCTAGCACTAATAGGAGATATTGCGGCCTTTTTATTTTTTCTCTTGTCATTCTTTATTTTGCGACATTGCCGGAACGAAAAAAAGCTTCCAACATTTTGTTTCTTGTTTTATTTCTCATAGCTTTTACTCCTTTGGAGTTTTTTGAATCTGGTCTAAATAGCCTGATACATCAGAGAATAATTTTCTTTATCTGCGCTGTATCTTTATTTTCTAGAACGCGCTTTATTTGTAATGAATTTTTTCTCAGAAAAAAGGAAACTTTTTAATTATAATTTGTACATTTTGATAATAAAGATAAAGGTGGAAAAATGGATATAAATGAAAAAAAAAGTAAAGATTTTCATAGGCATCCTTGGGAATTAAGTCGTACAAAATGTGTGATGAATGAGCTAAAAAAACATCTTGCCGTTGATAAACAATCAAAATATTTGAATATAGGCGCTGGCGATTTATATTTTGATGAATGTTGGAAACAAATATACGCTAAAAATCATGAAACATATGCTGTCGACATTGGATATGAGCATGAGTCAAAAAATGGAACAACAAATCTATATCGTGACTTAAGTTCAGTCAATGAGAGCAATTTTGATTATGCATTAATGATGGATTCTCTTGAATATATGACCGATGATTTTTTATATGTGAAACTCCTTGCCGATAAAGTATCTAATGGCGGCAAGTTGATGTTTACGTTGCCTGCTTATTCTTCATTATATTCAAAACATGACGAAATTGTAGGAAACCTTAGAAGATATAGCTTTTCTGATTTTAAGAAACTTATAAACAGAATCGATAATTTGTCTATTGTTACTTGGCATTATTTTTATTTTTCTTTGTTCTGCTTCCGTTTCATGCAAAAATTCTTTAAGCTTGATATCGATCCATCTCATAAAGTTACAACCGGTTGGAAGCATTCAGAAAAAAACATTATAACAAGAACTGTGGTTTTTATACTTGATTTAGACTATTGGATTTGTAAAATTTTAAGGATTTTTCATTTTCCGGGTTTGTCATTGTTTGTAATATGCAAAAAAAATGATGGAGTGTTATAAAAATGAAACTTTCTATTTGCATTCCTGTTTATAATGGTTCTGACACAATCGGCGCTCTTGTTGATGCGTTGCAAAATGCTTTTGCGGGCAAGGATATTGAGATTGTCATGGTGAATGACGGAAGCAAAGACAATTCCAGCCTTGTCTGCCAATCGCTTGTAAAAAAATATGACAATGTCCGTTTTATAGATTTGCGCCGGAATTACGGCGAGCACAATGCCGTTATGTGCGCCCTGAATTATTGTACCGGCGATTACGCGGCCATTATTGACGACGACTTGCAAAATCCGCCCGAGGAAATATTCAAGCTTCTTGATGAAGCGCAAAAAGGCTATGATGTCGTGTATGCCAAATACCATAAAAAAAGACATTCGCTTTTTCGCAATCTAGGAAGCAAAATCAACGATATGCTCGCCACCTGGCTTATGGAAAAGCCAAAGAACTTATATCTTTGTTCCTTTAAGTTGATAAATAGGGCGGTTATAAACGAAATCATCAAATACAAGGGGCCTTTCCCTTATGTTGACGGCCTTATCTTGCGGGCCACCAACAGTTTTAGCTCAGTGTACGTGGAGCATAAGTCGCGGGAGTCAGGTTCATCCAACTACACCTTGTCCAAGCTGATTCATCTTTGCTTGAGCATGTTTGTCAATTTTTCAATCAAGCCCATGCGCTTTATGATGGGGCTTGGCGCTTTTGTAATCATGTTCTCTTTAGGATTGGCGATTTATTTTATTATTGATAAAATCCTCCACCCTGACATTTCCAGCGGCTGGACGTCCCTTGTTGTGATCATTATTTTCCTTGGGGGCTTGCAGACAATGTTTATGGGACTGATTGGAGAATACATTGGAAAGAATTATCTTGACCAGAACGGCACCCCGCAATTCACTGTAAAAAACACTTACGGAATCTAAAGAGATTTATTAAAACATGAATATAAAAATAAATAAATTCTTGACTTCAAATATATTCCCTTTTTTTTACATGCATCTTTCATTCTTTATCTATTGCATGTATCCTGTCCTGGGGAAAATTGCCGCAAAGTATAATTGTTTTTCTGTTCAATTTGTTTTAATTTATTGTCTTATTATTTTTGTCCTCTTCATTTATGCGCTCATATGGCAGCAGGCGCTTAAGAGAATTCCGCTTACAGTGGCGATTGCGAACAAATCAATTACAATTGTGTGGGGAATGATATTGGGCGCGCTAATTTTTAAAGAAAGGCTGTCTTTAAAAATGTTCATAGGCGCCTTTCTCATAGTCTTAGGAATCGTAATTCTGATTACAGAAAAGGATAAGGAATCGTAATGTCCGCTTATTTAGCCATCCTGTTCATTTCCGTGTTTATTTCAGCCTTTTCTCAAGTCCTTCTAAAAAAATCAGCCCTCAGACACTATGATTCATTCATAAAAGAATATTTCAATTTCTTTGTAATTAGCGCTTATCTAATTTTCTTTATCGCCGTGTTCTTGGATTTGTTCGCCCTTAGCCGGGTTCCTGTATCCCTCATACCTGTGGTTGAATCTTCAAGCTATGTCTTTGCCTTTGTTTTTGGCGTGATTTTTTTTAAGGAAAAAGTCTCGGCGCGAAAAATAATGTCCATGATTTTGATTCTTGGCGGAATTTTTGTATACAGTCTGGATTTGGCTTGAGGCTTGACGTGATAGGGTGGTGCGGCAAGTATAGTTCGCAATTTCGTTTTTGAAAAAAAAAGGTCATCGGTTGCCAAGAAAAGCTGTTGCTCAGACATACAGTTTTTGCAAGAACGGTGATTTTAAGACCTTCTCTTGTGTCAGCCCTTGTTTTTTGCTATAATGAATAAAATATTTTAGGAACTCGTATGAAAAAACAATCCTTTTACAAGGCCTTGAAAATCTTTGTCATCCTTTTGTGCGCGGCGGGCGTCGCGCTTCTTGCCGTCTATCCTTTTAAAAACCG
>JAILBY010000171.1 GCA_024680655.1 Clostridiales bacterium
GCAATAGGATTTGTCTATTTTATAAACTATTATAATATAGTATAGACTTTTTTTAAGGAATTTTTAAAAGAAAAGCGAAAAAAATGCTCTGTTTTTCAAAAAAATAAGATAATCGAAGAAAAAAAGAGAAAATATAAGAAAAAATGATTTATTTTCAAAAATCGGCATACAAAATCATTAAAACATTTCAAAAAGACCTAAAACCACATTTGAGGTTCAAGTGAACTTGTGATATTATCATTCCAACATCAGAGAGGAGGGAATGATATGTTGAAGGCTATGCCTGGCACTGCATTTCCATTTTCCGAAGAGAACAAAGAGAACGCTTTTAAGTCAATATCAATGTTGCTTTCCGTCACAAACGGAATGTCTTTGGGTGAGATTACGGAAATGACAGGTATGAATAATTCAACAATACAAAATTGGGTTAAGCGTGGCTGGGTGGCAAATCCAAAGGGTAAACGCTACGGCAAAAAACAGATTTTGCGTATTATCCTTATGAATATGCTACGCAACGCCTTACAGCTTGAAGCAATAGTTGAACTTATGGAATACATAAACGGCGATGTTGAAGATGAGTCAGACGATATAATTTCAGATGAGGAGCTTTATAACCGCCTTTGCTGGATAATTTATCTGGTAGATGAGCAGCAAACGATTGATAAAGAAAAAATAAAGAAAATAATATCAGATGATTTGTCTTCTTACAATGCTCCTTCACAGGAGGCAAAAAACAGGCTTTCAAAGGCTTTGCTTATTATGAGTATGGCGTACATTTCGTCAGAAATTCAAAAGCAAGCCGAAGAAGAATATAAAAAAATAAAAACAAATTGAGGCAGGAGGAAACACAAAATGAAAGTTTTTGACAAAGAAAACAATGTTATTGATGTAACACCAAAAAAGAATTTAGGTAAATTCATAGGCGTTGGTATTGCGGTATTCTTTATTGCACTGGTTTTAATCAATTCAATAAAAATAATACCAGCAGGTAAAACGGGTGTCGTTATGACAATGGGGAAGGTTTCAGATAATGTTATGCAGGAAGGTCTTAACTTCAAAATCCCATTTTTCCAGACGGTTGCGGTAATAAACAACAAGATTTGTGTTGTTGAGGTTGATGCAGCGGCAGTATCAAAGGACTTGCAGTCAGTAAGCAGTAAGATTGCGGTAAACTATCGTATTGCTTACAATTCAAGTGCATCACTTTATAAAAACATAGGCAACGATTATCAGAATGTTATTCTTTTACCAGCCGTTCAGGAAAGTATGAAGTCGATAAGTGCAAGATATACAGCGGAAGAGCTTATCACTAAAAGAAATCAGGTGGGTGAGGAAATTAAGGAGCTTCTTGAAAGCAAGGTTAGTGAATATGGCTTTGTAATTGAAAAGTTCAATATAGTAAACTTTGATTTCTCTGTTGAGTTTAATACAGCTATCGAGGCAAAACAAGTTGCGGAACAAAATCTTATAAAAACAAAAACTGAGCAGGAGCAGGCTATTGTTGTAGCAGAAGCGGAAGCAAAGAAAAAGGTTATTGCGGCAGAAGCAGAGGCAGAGGCTATAACAAAGAAGGCTGAGGCTCAGGCAAAGGCTAATGAGCGTCTTAACAGTTCACTTAGCAACACAATAGTTGAATATGAAAAGGTACAGAAGTGGGACGGCAAGTTACCACAAGCAACAGGTTCATCTTCAATTATAGATATGAGAACAAGCAACTGACGGTTAATAAAAACCGTTGTAAAGAATTTGCGGCATAAAGAAAGCGTATCGCACTATTTTAGTGTGATACGCTTTTGCGTTATGCTTTCAAGTGCTAATGATAGCAAGTCAGGTTTTATTCACCTGCAATAAGCACATCAATATTCTTTTCCATAAGGTCAAAGAAATGATTGACTATTTTTTTATCTTCTTCATTACCTCTTACGCACATTGAAAGTGTAAGCTCGTTGCGAAGTGAGGTTGCAGAAAGAAGAACATAGGGCTTATACTTAACTGCACCGCTCATAAATCCGTCTGTTGGCTCGTGACCTTCGAGGGCTAATTTGTCAACTTCGAGTATGCCTATATTGCTCATAGCTATTAACGGATTTGAATAGCCTATCTTTATAACTTCCTCTGAGGCAGCGTATGGTAAAATCTTGTAACCCAGCGATAATAAAGGCAATCCGTATAATCCCATAAACTTATCTTTCTTAAAACGGTTAGCAGAATGTACAACATATTGCAGTGTTTGCCATATATCTCTGCCAAGCTCTGGAATATTGCACTGCATCCAAGAGGTGTGGTTTGTAACACCTATATCACTTACATCTTTTATGTGACGGCGTAAGTCTATTGCACAGGAAATTGTAACGCTTTCACTTGCGTCAAAACCTGCAAGCTCATAAAGACTATAAAAGTAAGCCGCCACAAGCATATCGTTAATTGTTGCAGAGTGCTTTTTGCCTGCTGATTTGATTTTCAAAAATTTATCAGGGCTGATTTTTCTTCTTGCTATAAATGAAAAATCTCTTATATTGTCAGGCGTAAGCGGAAAAGCGTGAGTGTCCTTTGAACAGATATTCTTATAAAGACTTCTTGCCATACGCTGTTCTGTCGGCGAGAAATCTTCATAGACTTCTTCGTAAGAGCGTGAGCCTTGTCTTAAATCAATAGGACTTATACCCTTTTCAATATAATCGTTATAATTTTTGCAAAGTGCCTTTATGAAGTATTTGAAGTCGCCACCGTCCATACACATATGATTTTCAACTATGCAAAGAGTTGATTTATCATCGTGATTAAAGACAGCCACTTTCATTTGTATATAGCTTTCTGGTGGTATGTATTGAGTAAGAAAGGTGTTAATATCTGCATCAAGCTTTTCTTGTGTTGTTTCTATAACGGAAACAACATCGTCAATATGGTAAGGCATAACAGTCCAGTAAGGGTTGATATGGTTATCGGTAAAGCTTGAATGAAGCACAGGTGCTTTTTCAAAAAAGCATATAAGAACAGTTTTGAGAGCATCTACATTTATCTTATAATCATAGTGCAATTCCACATGAACCATACGGTCGTTGAAATCACGGAAAAGGTAGTGCATCTTGTCCCAGAGTTCAGCCTTTAATTTGCTTTCCATTCGTCCTCAACCTCCTGTTTATAAGCATATTTTGAATTTATTAAGAGTCTTATTAGTATAATGAATATATCAATAAGCACAGAGAGAGGCATTAAAAGCCAGCCAGGGTGCCAAGAGATAATATTGAGTGTGCCGAGCAATACATAAATCATCGGCATAGCGGCTGGAATGTAAATAAGGCAGTTTATTATAAATAATTTCTGCTTTGTGATTTTTGAATATGCTGCATCGGCAACATATATTCCGATAACGCCGAGTATGTATATAAGCCAACTGTTGTGCCAGGTGAAAATCATACCATAGCACAAGAATATGAAGGTGGTTACAAGCATAACAATAAAGGCGAGAAGAATTCTTGCAAATGGGTGGAAAATACGGCGAAGAGAAGAGATTTTATGGATTGCAAAATGCAAAAGATAAGAGATATAGCCTATAAGTCCGCCGAGGATAAAGAGCCAGGTATATTTCCACGCACCTGTTAAAAAGCTTATTGATAAGTAAAGTATAATAAGCGAAATAATATAGAGGAAAGAGCCGATTATATTATTTCTGATACGGTGTCTTCTTTTACTTTCCTTAGTTTCTGCGATATTATATTTATTGAAATCTTCATTTAAGTCAGGAAATTCACTTATAATCAAATCATTGAGCACTTTTTCATCTTTAAGACCGCTGTGTGTTATTTCATTTGCTCTGTCTGTCATTTTATCGAGAAGTTGTTTCTTATAGTTATATAAGGTTTTATTGCCTGGCTGGTCTGGCAGGCTTTTTTCGATATACTCTATAAAACTTTCCATAAAAAAACCTCCTTATAAAAAATCAAATATAATATATTATAGCAAAAATCAAGTGGTTTTTTCAATCTGATTTTAAAAAAAACTTTGTTTTTGATTTTATGGTTGCTATTGAATAAAAAAATCAAATATGTTAGAATATCAGCGTTGAAATTAAATTCAAATTA
>JAILBY010000063.1 GCA_024680655.1 Clostridiales bacterium
CGGTTTTGAAAGAAATCAAAGCCGTCAAAATATATTTAAGGCCGACCAATAGGTCAAAGATAATCCTCAATAGCTCAGTCGGTAGAGCACTCGGCTGTTAACCGAGTTGTCGTTGGTTCGAGTCCAACTTGGGGAGCCAAAAGGAAACAGATACACGAAAGTGTATCTGTTTTTCTTTTGTTTTCATATTGAAATCAAATCAGAGACGAGGTTAACAGCCGAGGCTGTTAACTGGTTTAAAGCATTCGGGCATTCAGCGAATGCAAAGAGAATGTTTTAAACAAGAGGGAACACAGAGCATTGCGACCGTTGGAGCAAGGCGACAATGTTCCCCGTGTGGTTGTAGTTGGTGAGAGTTATATGTTGCAAAAATGGACTCGAAAGGCGGAAACAGGAAACAGTCCAGTGGACTGTTTTCCCGCCGTGGCCTGCAAGGCGAGTCCAACTTGGGGAGCCAAATAAAAAAGACACGCAGTTGCGTGTCTTTTTTATTTTACTGTTTAAATAGGTTTAAAACAAAGACGAGGTTAACAGCCGAGGCTGTTAACTGGTTTAAAGCATTCGGGCATTCAGCGAATGCAAAGAGAATGTTTTAAACAAGAGGGAACACAGAGCGTTGCGACCGTTGGAGCAAGGCGGTTAAACCTTACTTTTAATTATAAATTCTGAAATGCTGTATTAAATTCAGTTTTTCTTTGATTTTGATTAAAGAACGGTAATCCCCAAACCTTGTAATTGTTATCATCAACAAAGGTTTTAGGTGGTATTCCTTTGTCCTTAATCTGCAATAAGAAATCTTCTTTCCACTTATCGTTATTAATCAAATGGTCGCCCTTCGGTTCAACAAATATCTGATACTGGTCGAAACCGTCAGTATTGTTTTTGATTAAGAACAACAGATAGTCAGGTTCAAACCTTTCGCCGCCCTCAAAGGAATAGAGAACTAATTGCCGTTCATTCCTGACAAGAAATACCTTATCATATTTCTTTTGTAAATCGGCAACGTGATTCTTGAAATATGCAACAAACGCTTTTTCCTCAGTTGTGCCGTAGTTATCTTCAAAGGCAAACCATTCTTCTGAAATTAAATCAATCTGCCATTCAGAACGTATTGCACTATCCTTTTGTGAAACACCTTCGCCCTCGCCGTGCGGTTCGGTTATATGAATTGTTTTATCCTTGATAACTTCTCTAAATGGTTTAGCGTAGAATTCCGCCGTGCCTTCATAATCCATTTTTATGGAAGATATTTCGTTTCCGATTATTGTAAGCACTCTCAGGCAAGCCTGATAAAGCGTTTCTTGTGATAATTCTTTTTCGCTTGTGCTGATAGCAATAGAAACTCCGCCAAGATAATCAGTACTTGTGAGGAATTCTCTTGCTGTGTGCAAGTTCGGAAAATAAGATTGAAGTCTGTTAAATTTGAATACATCAATATGCCTAAACGCACGATGAAGCAGACTATAATTATCCTTTGCAATATCGGTTATTTTAACCGTGTGAACAACAGACCAAGAAATGCTGCTGTCGTGTTTATCGAGCATTAATGTATCAATGCCCGTTCTACCCGTATTAATTGAAACAGGGTACTCGTGATTGCGAATTGACGGCAGAATTTCATTAATATCCTTACGGCTTCGGATTCTTCTTTCGTTCCTGAACACAAATCCTGTTTTATAAAAATTTTCTTCCTTAAAATCAGCCTTTAAAGTGTATCTGACATCAACCGCTTTTTCAGGAACAATACCCGTTTCAACAAGCGCTTTATGCAACTCATCAATATAGCGGCTATCATATTGACAATGATAATACAACTCCTCGCAAACACGCAGAGCGTTTTCAAGGTCTTTATCGAATTTGCGCTTGTACTTTTCGTCATCTTCATTAATCTTGAAAGGACAATATCTTGCACCTCTTCCGATTAATTGTGCTTCTGCAATAGTGCCTTTGCCGGGAACGCCGTTTTTGGCGTCTCTTGTTTCATAAAGACGCACGATATCAAACAAATTCAGAACATCCCAGCCTTCATCAAGTTTTTTGACTTCAAAGATAGCCCTGTAAGGATTATCTTTTTCTTCAAGAGAATTCAGAATAATCTGCCGCTGATTTGCTTCCTTATCGTCATTAACAGAAATACAACGCTGTTCGCTGAATTCTTCCTTTAATTCCTGAGCCAATTCGTCATAATCAACGCCCTTTGAAGCAAAATACTCTGACATCGCTTTAACGGGCGGTATGTTCTCTGAATTAGCGGAAACGACACTCTCTAAACGGCTACCATTAAGCGTTCTGATAGTTTCGCGGAATTCTTCCTTGAACTTCTCGCTTTCGGCAATCGTTTTCGCCTTTAATAATACAACAGGCTTAATGTCTAAACGGTAATCCTGAAAGACCTTTAAGCGATACTGACTAAGTATTAACGCCTGTAATGCTCTGTCAATAATCGGTGAATCCGACCTTATTGCTTTAACCTCTTTTGAATATCCTTCTTCTCTGAATTTTTTAAGCGGATAATCAAATATAATCTTGTTTTCATACTCACTTAAAATAAACGGATTTTCAAGGTTGCAAGTTGCCGTAAATTCTAAAAGAATATTATCACGGTTAGAATACCATAGTCTGTTAACCGTATATTCCCAAGATTTTTCGTTATCGTCGTCTGAGCCTTTTTTACCTTTCTTTGTATCCGCGTTCAGATGATGTGCTTCGTCAGAAATTAAAACGATTTTCTGTTCTCTGAAATCATCAATCGAAAGCGAATTTTCTTTCACATTCCATAAGTCAGAATGTAAGCCTTGAACGGTTGTAAAACAGATGTTGATACTGTCGCTGTCTGCGCCCTGAAAATTATTGACCTTTTTTATTGCAACGGTTTCGCCTTCAATCTTAATCTCATCGGCGAAAAGATACTTATTTGAAGCACCATTCAAAAAGTTTTCTTCCGTCTTTTTTACAATATTATCTAAGTTTACAAAAAAAAGAAAAATGCCATAGCCCTGTTTATAAAGATAGATAACAAGCCCTGCCATTATCAGCGTTATACCGCTACCTGTTGCCATATGAAAGAGCACCTGAGTCGGCTTCTGACACAGTTTATCGCTTTCAAAATAATTGATAAAATTACAGTAAGCCTCTTTTTGATACGGTCTTAATTCAAAAGTTGGATTAAGATTATCAGATATGTATAAAGGTAATTCTTCATTCATAAAGCCAGCTTCACGGATATTATTCAGTTTTTCATACAAAAAATTAGCCATTGTGTATTACTCCACGCCGTAAAAACTCTTAGTAAATGCTTTATCATCTTCTGAAATCTGATAATCTTCATCGTCAATATCGCAAAGATTCACATAAAGCATATTTTTATCAAGCAATTCAATAAATAACTGTTTCTTTTCTTCAAAAGAAAGTTCGTTAAAATCTTCTGCTTCTGGATTAATTTCTTTCGGATTTACATAACTGCTTATGAATCCTGATTGCAAAATGTTATCCCATACCGCAGATAATTCTTCATCGTTTTGTGCTTCCTGAATCTGTTCAACATAATTCTGATTAAGTTTTGCAAGTTCACAAAAAACGAATGAGCCGCCGCCTTGCCAATTTACTGACTTTGAAATTCCAGCAGTATCTCCAGAAATAACTTTTTGAAGTCGATTTAAAATCATCTCAATTTGAGTATTTATCTGTTCTACACCAATATATTTTCTGCCCGTTTTATGAGCAACAGCGGCAGTAGTGCCTGTTCCTAAATGAAAGTCAAGAACAATGTCACACTCATCACTTGCCATTTCAATTATTCTTTTTATTAACGCTTCAGGTTTTTGGCCGCCGCTAAACGTTTTAATTACTTCAACATCAGCCTTATTACCTTCTTTGTATGCTCTTGGGTCGGCATAGACTTGCTGAATATCTGACCAGACCGTTGAAAGCGGAACACCTTTGCTTTCATCTAAATACTGTTTTGACCAAATAGCATTACCATTTTCGTCTTTTCCTCGTTGTCTGCGTCGGTATAGTCTTCCGTCCTCATCAGAATACTTAAACCAATCTTTAATGTATTTTTCACTATATGGAACATAAACCCTGTTTTGTTTCCTGTGTGCATATGATTTACTATAATGTAATATATAATCATGAATATTAACAGGTTTTGGAGTTGCCGCACGACCACCAGAAGGTGAGCCATAAGCCCAGATTATTTCCTCAACAAAGTTTTCTTTGTCAAATATTTCATCTGCAAGCACCTTAAGATAATGTGACTGATTAATGTCTATGTGTATAAAAATATTACCGTCTTGTGATAAAAGTCGTTTTGCAACTTTTAACCTATCTTTCATAAATGAAAGCCAAGTTGAGCGCGAAAACCTATCGTTATAATTAAAACTATCATTCCCTGTATTAAAAGGGGGGTCAATATAGATTAACTTGATTTTACCCTCATACTTTTTGAGAAGAGATGAAATTGCAAGTAAATTATTACCTTTGATTATCAGATTATCGTTTTCTGTAAAAGATGTTGCCTTTTCCTGACCGTCAGCCGTGTATCTGACAGCATTTGTAAATACTTTCGGATAAAGAAGCCTGTCAACCTCGTCGGGTGCAAGCGTTTCGTTATAAAAAATTTCGTCTTTCTTCTGTTCTTCCCTTGTCTGACCGCCTTCGAGAACGCAGTCTTTATACGGGAAGGATAGCACAACGTCGTTTGAACCTGAAATGAAATTATCGTTTCTGTCAACAAGACCGATTTTATTCTTATAACGGGTAAAAGAATCAGGCAAAAATTCACGGTTGTTAATAACCCAGCCAAACTTGATTTTATCGAACACTAAAACGCCGTCAATATCAGTAAAAAAGTGAGCCTTAATTGCTTCATTACTCAAAAGAAGATGAAGCAACTGTGAATCCATATTCATAGCCGTTTCGTAAAGTTTATTACGAAGAAGCGCACCTTGCTCAGAGAAGAAACGCTTATCAGTCTTTAACAACTCAACTAAATTGTCAAATAAATTTGCCATACTGTATTATCTCCTTAACAAAGATAAAATGATTATAGCACATTATTTCCAATAAATAAAGAAAACTTTTCAACAATAAGGGTGTATTTATTATTTTTTAATAACGCATGAGTAAACGCTAAACTTTGAAAGCAAGTGATTACTATATTTATGTGAAAAATATTCACATATCTTTTAAAAAAAGATGGTATCAAACTGATACCATCTTTAAACATTTTATTAAGCACAAAATCAAAATTAAGCCAAAGGGCAAAGCAAAGGCAAAATTAAGAATAAAGAGAATTCTCAAAAATACCTCACAAGAGCTACGACTTTACCGAGGATGGAACATTCAGGGACGATTATCGGGTCCATTGTTGAATTTTCAGGCTGCAAACGATAATAACCATTTTCCTTATAAAAGGTCTTGACTGTTGCTTCGTCCTCGATTAAAGCGACAACTATCTCACCATTTGTGGCGTAGGGCGTTTTTTCAGCGATTATAATATCGCCGTCAAAAATACCTGCCTCAATCATACTTTCGCCTTTTACATGGAGAGCAAAGAGCGGTTTATCTCTTGACACTCTGCCTGAATACGGGATATAGCTTTCAATCTGTTCAACGGCAAGGATAGGCATACCTGCTGTTACTGTGCCGAGCAAGGGCACATGGGTTATATTTTCAGCCTGACCGTTTACCTGACCGACAATTCTTATTGAGCGTTTGAGCATAGGGTCACGGCTGATATAGCCAGCCTTTTCAAGTCCGTCAAGACAAGCCTGAACAGATGAAGTCGATTTCAAGCCCACTGCGGCGGCTATTTCACGTACTGACGGCGGAACACCGTCCTGCAAGCGTTCGCAAAGATATTCATAAACCTTTCTTTGAGTTTCATTTATACCGTTCAAAAAATCACTTCCTAATTATCAAAATGATTATGTTGAAGATATTATAACACAAATGTTCGTAAAAAGCAAACATTTGTTTTTACACTTCGGGAGTGATGAAAAATGAAAGAGAATAGGTTTTATTTGTTGAGTTCCTGTACTTTGCAAGTGGCTGACTTTCAGCGGAAAAACCGCCTACGCCCTTTTGCTTTGCGATAACTCTTAAAAATGTTCGTTTGCTTTCTGGTAATGAAAAAATATTTTGAGCATTTTCAAGCTCGTCAATACTATATCTGCTGATGTTCATTTCAAGAGGAGAGCAGGCTGAAAGTTTTAATTTGCCTCGCTCGTTTGAAAAAACAGCATATTTTAAATCGGTACGGTTGCCGTTTTCCTGAGGTTTGAGATATGGTACAAACATATTATCAATATCGCTTTCATAAACACCTATATAGGCGTTTGAACGGCGGTCTGAATAATTTTCAAAAGGTCCTCTTGCACAATATCTGACCTTTTCCAAGCCCTCACACAATTCAACCAAAAGGCTTATTTCGGGAATTTCAGGCAGATTTTCAGCGGCAGTAAAGCTATAATCTAACTTTAAGCCCTTGGAGTTGATTGTATAATCAAGCGTTGCCTTGCTTTCAGGCTCTGTCAAAAAGCTTATTTCTGTTTTGATATAAGCCTGAGTCTGCTCTGGGTTAATAGATACGCTCTTTATGTTTGTTTTGGAATTTATGTGAGCATATCGCCATAAAGCAGAGTTGATAAAAGAGCCGTTTGTATAATCGTTCTCGGTTGCTGTACGATAAAAATTAGGTCGGATAGGCGATTTGAAAAGCTGTCTGCCCTTATACTTATAGGAATAGAGCAAGCCCGTCCTCTTTGAAAGCTTGATTTCAAAATCACGGTTGTTTATGTTGATAGTTCCACAGCTATCCTTTAAAAGTATGTTTCTGTCACTTGAAACAAATTCATTCAACGCTTCGTTTTTATTGATAACAAATTGTTCGTCGGCAACAGTATCTCCGTCTGTTGTTATACGGCTGTCTTTTCTTGTTATCAGCTTTATATTGAGATATGTTTCTTCCGAGGTTATTTTATTAAGTTCAAGGTCAAGCACTCCGCTTTTGCCAGGTGCAAGATGTATGCGTTCGATACCGCTCCTTAAAACCTCGCCGTTTTTTACCTGCTCCCAAACAAGATTGAAATTTGCAAGGTCGGTAAAAACAAAGTGGTTATAAATTCTGAACTTGCCATATTGTGCATCTATCTCTTCAAAATCAACGCTTTGATAAAGCTTCTGCACCTCTTTTATTTTTGGTGAAAGGGTGAGGTCTGAAAAAATCAAACCGCCGCCGTTATCGTTGAAATCAAGATAGCTGAGATAAGCACCCGAATCATCATTATCTTTAACGGCTCTGTCAGAAAACAGAGAGATAAAACCGCCCTGAAAGGCTTTGACGCTGTTCCAAAGTCTTTTATATTCTTCATTTGAGCCGAACGAATTGCCGTTGGTGTTAGCATAGTTAAATAAAATAAAAGGTTTGCTCTTGTTCTGAGAGGTTAATGCCTCGATATCCCAAGGGCAAGTAAAGCTATAAGAATAAATATCGCTTATATTATCGTCACCAGAGAAGCAAACAGGGCGTATGCTATCCTTTGACTTGATAAGAGAGTACATCTTTTCAAAGTTTTTACCGCCCGAATTGCTTGTGCCGAGCGACCACATAATAACGCAGGCGTGGTTTTTATCACGCTCATAGAGAGATAGTGCCTTATCAAGATATATTTTTTCCCATATTTCAGAATTGTCTGGCTCACAATTCATACAGTTGAGAGGTGCATTTTTAAAGAAATGCGTATCTATATTATTTTCATCAATAACATAAATTCCGTATTCATCGCATAAATCATACCATAAGGGGTGCGATGGACAGTTGAGAGTTCTTACTGCGTTTATGTTATGCTCTTTGAGAATTTTTATCTCTTTGAGCATTGTCTTTTCATCAACAGCGTCGCCCTTGAAGAAAGAAAATTCATTACGGTTTACGCCCTTTAAAAGCAATCTTTTGCCGTTGAGGGTAAGAACAGAATTTTTTATTTCCGCTTTTCTGAACCCTGCAAAAAAGGCGATATATTCAACGCTTTCACCTTTTGATTTTAAATTGAGAACAACGGAATAGAGATATGGATTTTCAGCACTCCATAATTTTGCATTGATTATTGTTGCTTTGAGAAGCACCTTGCCGTCAGCCTGAACGCTTTTGGTATCAGCGGCAACAAGCTTTCCGCTTTTCTTGCGAACCTCCATAGAAATTTCGCAATCTTCAATTTTGCCCAGAATATCGGCGGTTACAGTTATTTCTCCGTCTTTGTTTTCAAGGTCTGGCTCGATGTTGACAGTATAGTCCCATATATAAGTGTTGTGCGTCATACGCAAATAGACATCTCTGAATATGCCGTTAAGAGCAAAGCCCTCACTCGCATTAAGCCAACTGCCCGTTGAAAAGGAATACACCTCAACGGCGATAGTGTTAGGTCTGTCGTAGTAAAGATTTTCCGTTATATCAAATTCATTTGTCACATAGCCGTTTTCGGAATAGCCTATGCGTTCACCGTTGATGTAAACATAAAAGGCGTTTTTTACACCCTCAAAGCAGAGGGTGATACGCTGACCGTTCCAATTTTCAGGCAGAGAAAATTTCTTGATATAACAGCCGACGGGATTGCTTTTCATAGGAGCGTTAGCGGGCAGAATATCCTCTTTGCCCTCCCAGAGATAGCCGTTTGAACAGTAGGTTATGTAATCATAGCCTTGTAATTGCCAATTTGAAGGCACCTCAATAAGCCCCCAGCTACCGCAATTAAATGATGGCTGAGAGAAATTGAGTGAACGCTTTGTATAGTTTTCAAAAAGCTTGAAACGCCATTGACCATTTAAAACAAGGCAACGGGAAGATTCAAGCGAATATTGTGCCGTAACCTCCTCGGCGTTTTCATAAGGAATAAAACAAGTTCTTGAAGGCAAGCGATTGACCTGAATTACATCAGGTAACTTTTGCCATTCAAAAAATCCGTCAACATAATCCATAACTTCACCTTTAATAAAAAATTATGATTTGCTACCCCAGAAAATATAGTCGTTTATAAGAATAGCTCTTACGGGTGCACCGTCTGCACCGCCGACCTTTAAAGGCGGAGCAAAAAGAAAATATTTGCCAGGCTTTACTTCGTCAAGATAAAGATTTTCAAGCACCGCTATATCTGAATTAAATAAAGCACGGTGTGTTTTTGCTGAGTCACTTTGAGTTGCAACAGAGGTGCCGTCAACACCGATAAGCTTAACGCCCTTATCTGCAAGCTCATAGACAGCACTTTCGTGCAGAGCAACCTTTGAGTTGCTTTTTA
>JAILBY010000069.1 GCA_024680655.1 Clostridiales bacterium
TCTCAGGACATGGTTTTGGGAATCTACTATATGACTTCCGTAAAACCGGGCGCCAAGGGAGAGGGCAAGCGCTTCTCTTCTTCTGACGAAGTTCGCATGGCCGCTGAATGCGGAAACATCGAATGGCAGGCAAAAATCAAAGTTCCCGCTCCTAAGGATTCTTTCAAAGAAGGCAAATTCAAGAAGGGCGACTTGATTGAAACTACAGCCGGAACATTGGCCTTTAACGAAGCTATGCCCGACGAAGTAAATTACGTTAACGAACAGTACGGCGACAAAAAGCTCAAGAGCATGATTGAAAAGGTTTACCACGACAAGGGCTCTTGGCTCACAATCCAAATGCTCGACGCCATCAAGGCAGTCGGCTACAAGAACGCCACTTTCTACGGAGCCACTCTTTCTATGGACGACATCCTCGTTCCAAAAGAAAAGAAGGATATGGTTGACAAAGCCAATAAAGAAGTAGAAGAAATCGTTCGCCAGTATTCAGACGGACGCATTACGGAAGACGAGCGCTACAACAAGGTAACCGACATTTGGCAGCGCACAAACGAAAAGCTCACTGACGTTATGTACGCCCAGTTGGAAAAAGACAAAGACGGATTCAACACAATTTACATGATGGCCAAGTCCGGAGCCCGCGGTTCCAAAAAGCAGATTTCACAGCTTGCGGCGATGCGCGGCTTGATGGCTAAGCCTAACGGAGACATCATTGAATTGCCGGTTCGCTCAAACTTCTACGAAGGCCTTTCGGTTATCGAATACTTCATTTCAACAAACGGCGCCCGAAAAGGTTTGTCGGACACCGCTCTTAAGACAGCCGACGCCGGTTACATGACCCGCCGCTTGGTTGACGTTGCCCAGGACGTTGTTATCAACGAAGACGACTGCGGAACAATCAACGGAATTGATTATTCAGCCATCAAAGACGGTGACGAAATCATCGAGCATTTGGCTGACAGAATCGAAGGCCACTTTACAATCGAGCGCGTCGTTCATCCGATTACCGGCGAAGTTCTTTGCGACGTAAACTCTTACATCGACGAAAACTTGGCCAAGAAAATCGAGGAAGCGGGCGTTGAAAAAGTTAAGCTCAGAACCGTTCTCACTTGCGAAGCCAAGCACGGCGTTTGCGTTAAGTGCTACGGAAAGAACTTGGCCCGCAACAAGGTTGTTGAAATCGGCGAAGCGGTTGGAATTGTAGCCGCCCAGTCAATCGGTCAGCCTGGAACCCAGCTTACTCTCCGAACCTTCCACGCTGGCGGCGCCGCGTCAAAGGTTACCCAAGACAACAACATCGTTCTTAAGTTCCCCGCCATCATCGAAAAGATTGAGGGAACCAGCGTTCAAACTAAAGACGGACAGTTGTTCACTCGTAAGGGAAGCATGCTTCTTACCCGCGTAATTGACAGCGTTGATTCAAGCGACGCCAAGCTTGCGGTTAAGGACGGCGACCGCGTTCTTAAGGGAACCCTTTTGGCCACGACAAAAGACGGCGAAGTTAAGGCAAAGGAAAACGGAATCATCCTTATAAAGGACAAGGTTCTTTATCTTACCGGCGCGGATCAAAAGATGGAAATCGCCAACGGCTCAATCATTCAGGTTCAAGAAGGACAGGTTGTAAAAGCCAACGCGGTGATTGGAACTTTGCTCGACGCTTACTCAGAGCCGATTATCGCGGAAAGCGACGGATACGTTCACTTTGAGGACATCGACGATTCGACAGTTGAAGAACATGTTGACGAACAGTCAGGCTCTAAGGAGCGCATAATTTCCGACTTGCACCTTGACGTAAAGCAGCCTCGCATCCACATCACTGACGAAGACGGAAACGAGTTCGGAAGCTACTACTTGCCGGCAGGCGCCATTCTTGGCGTTGAAGACAAGCAGGCTGTCAGCGCGGGTCTTGTTTTGGCCAAAATGCCAAAGGCCGCCCAAAAGTCAAACGACATCACCGGCGGTCTTCCGCGCGTATCTGAATTGTTTGAAGCCAGAAAGCCTGTAAGCCCAAGCGTTTTGTCAGGAATTTCCGGTGTCGTAAAATTCAAGGATTTGAAGAAGGGCAAGCGCGTTATCAACGTTGAAGACAAGTACGGCCACGTATTTGAGCACCTTGTTCCAATTTCTAAGCGAATGCTTGTTCGCGACGGAGACAAAGTTGAGGCCGGCGATCCGCTTTGCGACGGACAGCCAAGCCCCCACGACATCCTTGCGATTTTGGGCGAGAACTCATTGCAGAATTACTTGATGGACGAAATCCAGCAAGTTTACCGCGCCCAGGGCGTAAGCATC
>JAILBY010000073.1 GCA_024680655.1 Clostridiales bacterium
ACTCGCCCTCAACTGCAAGGACAAGCTCGCCTATATCAAGCTCATCAGCATTTATATCCTGAAACAATGTTTCTTCATTGATTTCATCTTCGTCAACAGCACACTGCTGTGCAATAAGCGAAACAACTTTTTCATAAATCATAAAATCAGCCTCCGCAAATAAAACTTTTATACCTTATCTTTTATTATACATCTTCTTGCTGTAAGTTGGCAACTATTTCACCTATTATATTGCCCTCAACGCAATATTTTGCCTGCCTTATTGCATTTTTTATAGCCTTTGCGTTTGAAGAGCCGTGTGCCTTTATAACAGGCTTTGAAATTCCAAGAAATGCTGCTCCGCCGTATTCCGTATAGTCCATACGAGCCTTAAAATCTTTAAGTGCAGGTTTAAGCATAAGAGCGGCAACCTTTGTAATAGCACTTTTAAGGAAAATGCCCTTAACCATTTTTAATATAGCCGAAGCAGAGCCTTCATACATTTTAAGCAACATATTACCCGTAAAGCCGTCTGCAACAACAACATCAGCTTCGCCAAAAGGAACATCTCTGGCTTCAATGTTGCCTATAAAATTATATTTTGCATTTTTCATAATATTATAAGCAGAATGCTGTAATTCTCCGCCCTTTGTTTCTTCTGTGCCTATATTAGCAAGAGCAACGCTCGGATTATCATAGCCTATAACCTTGTTCATATATATACTGCCCATAAGAGCGAACTGGTCAAGCATTTCTGCTCTGCATTCTGTATTTGCACCGCAGTCAAGAAGCATAAACGGTTTCTTGTAAGACGGCATAACACTTGCAATAGCGGCTCTTTTTATGCCCTTTATTCTTTTAACGATAAATGTTGCACCAAAGGCAAGAGCACCCGTACTGCCTGCACTGACAAACGCATCACCCTCGCCGTCTGCAAGAGCAGTAAGACCAACCGCCATAGATGTATTTTTCTTTGACTTTATAATTTCATTAGGGCTATCGCACATCTGCATAACCTCAGGAGTATGTATTATTGACATCTTATCAAGCGAAATATCGTTCTGTTTTGCACAATCCTTTATTTTCCCCTCATCGCCCGTAAGGATAATTTCAACGCCGAGTTCTTCAACTGCCTGCTGACAGCCTTTGAGAATTTCAAGCGGTGCATTATCTCCGCCAAAAGCATCAACAATTATTTTCATAATAATTCCATCTCCTTTTCTAAATCTGCTATGCCTCTTTTTGCAAGTTCAGCATACCTGAGCTTTTTATCTCTTATATGTTCTTCAAGTGGTGGCAATATACCAAAGTTTGCCCCCATAGGCTGAAAATTATTAACTGTTTCATCACTTATATATCTGCTCAAAGCACCCATCATCGTCGTTTTTGGCAAAACAATACTTTCCTTGCCGTTTATTCTTCTTGCAAGATTAAGACCTGCAAGAATTCCCGATGATGCTGATTCCATATAGCCTTCAACGCCCGTAATCTGCCCTGCAAAAAACAATTTTTCGTTGCTACGCATTGAAAAATCGGCATCGAGAAGCTTTGGAGAATTTATAAATGTATTTCTGTGCATAACTCCATAACGCATAAAATCAGCGTTCTTCAAGGCTGGTATCATTGAAAAAACTCTTTTCTGTTCAGAAAAGGTTAAATTCGTTTGAAATCCAACAAGATTAAAAAGAGTTCCTTGTGCGTTTTCACGCCTTAACTGTACTACTGCCCAAGGTCTGTGACCTGTTCGTGGGTCTTTTAATCCTACGGGCTTCATAGGGCCAAAGCGTATTGTATCCTGCCCTCTTGAAGCCATAACCTCTATCGGCATACAGCCTTCATAGACATCTTTTCTCTTATCAAAGGAATGAAGCTCGGCACTCTTTGCGTTGACAAGCTCTTTATAAAAAGCTTCGTATTCCTCTTTGTTCATCGGGCAGTTAATATAGTCGTCATCTCCGCCTCTGTCATATCTTGACTGTGTGAATGCACAAGACATATCAAGACTTTCAAGAGTAACTATCGGTGCTGCCGCATCAAAAAAGCTAAGCCCCTCACCGCAAATTCCTTTTATGCTCTGAGCAAGGCTGTCACTTGCAAGAGGTCCAGCGGCAATTATAGTATAACCGTCTGGAATATCTGTTGCCTCTTTTGTTTCTACTGTTATAAGCGGATTTTCTTTTATTCTTTGAGTTATAAGCCTTGAAAATTCATCTCTGTCAACTGCAAGAGCACCCCCTGCCGCAACAGAGCATTGGTCAGCCGCCCACATACATATAGAGCCGAAACGACGCATTTCCTCTTTGAGAAGTCCTGCCGCCGATTCAAGCCTTGAAGCCTTTAAGGAATTAGAGCAAACAAGCTCTGCAAAGCCATCCTTTTTGTGTGCAGGTGAAAATTTTTTAGGCTTCATTTCAATAAGCGTTACGGGGATATTTTCTTTGGCAAGCTGATTTGCCGCCTCAACGCCAGCAAGACCAGCACCTATTACTGTAACAGTCTGTGCCATTTAAAAATACCTCCGTTTTATTTTATACATTATCCGATGATTTTCTCTTTCTCTCTATCTTGCGTTCATAACCACAGTTTTCATCAAAGCAAGCGATTATACCGCCTCTTTTTCTGAAAAGAGCCTTTCCGCAATTTGGACATACCTCGTCCTTTATAGGTTCGTCCCAAGTCATAAAGTCACATTCAGGGTAATTACTGCAACCATAGAAAACATATCCCTTTGGTGTTTTCTTCTGTATAATATTTCCGCCACACTTAGGGCATTTTGCACCCATTTCAATAACAAGCGGTTTTGTGTTTTTGCAGTCTGGATAGCCTGGGCAAGCAAGGAATTTTCCGTATCTGCCCGTTTTTATAACCATCTTTCGTCCGCACTTTTCGCAGACTATATCTGTTTCATCTTCTTTAAGTCTGATTTTAACGCCCTGCATATCCTCTTTTGCTTTTAAAAGAGTTGCATCAAAATCATCATAGAAATCGTGAAGCATTTTTACATAATCTTCGTTGCCCGCTCCAACCTCGTCAAGAGATGTTTCCATCTGTGCTGTAAACTTTGCGTTTACTATCTTCGGGAAGCGTTCTTTAAGAAGGCTTGTTGTTGCCTGACCGAGTTCAGTCGGCTTTAATTGCTTGCCCTCTCTTTTAACATATTCACGGCTTACTATCGTTGAAATAATTGAAGCATAGGTTGATGGTCTGCCAACGCCGAGTTCTTCAAGAGTTTTGATAAGTGAAGCCTCTGTAAAGCGTGGTGGTGGCTGTGTGAAGTGCTGATTGCCTTTAAGCTCTTTGAGCTTCAATTTGTCACCAACATTTATTTCAGGGAGCTTGCCGTCATCTTCGTTATTCTCATCCTTTGACTCCTCATATAAAACTGTAAAACCGTCAAATTTAATTGAATAACCACTTGCAGTAAAAATACATCCATTTGCTTCGATTTCAGCCTTAACTGTGTTCTGTATGCAGTTAGCCATAAGGCTTGCCATAAATCTTTTCCATACAAGATTATAGATTTTGAACTGGTCGGGGGTAAGGCTTGATTTAACCTGTTCAGGAGTAAGTGACGGAACTGATGGTCTTATTGCCTCGTGACCGTCCTGAGCATTTGAACTTGATTTGAAATAGCGTGGTGTTTCAGGCAAATACTGTTTGCCATATTTGTTTTCAATAAATTCATTACCCTGTGCTCTTGCTTCTTCTGAAATACGAAGCGAGTCTGTTCTCATATAGGTTATAAGACCTATTGAGCCTATGCCCTCTACTTCAACACCTTCATAAAGCTCCTGAGCAACCTTCATTGTACGCTTTGCCTGGAAGCCCAAAGCTCTTGAAGCGTCCTGCTGTAAGGTTGAAGTTATAAACGGCGGAACAGGCTTTTTGGTGCGTGTTCCTTTCTTTACTGTTTTAACTGTATATTCAGCATTTTCAAGCCTTGCAAGATATTTGTCGGTTTCCTCTTTTGAATTAAGCTTAACCTTGCCCGTTTCGTCGCCATAGAAAGCAGCGTCAAAGGCTTTTCTTCCATTTATGAATTTTGCGTCAAGTGACCAGTATTCCTCTGGCTTGAAAGCAGAAATTTCATCTTCTCTGTCAACAATAAGTCTTACTGCAACGGACTGCACTCTGCCTGCTGAAAGACCTCGTCTGATTTTTTGTGAAACAAACGGGCTTAATTTATAGCCCACAAGTCTGTCAAGAATTCGTCTTGCCTGCTGAGCATTAACAAGATTTACATCAATAGCGTGTGGATTATCCATACCGTTTTTGATACCCGTTTTTGTAATTTCATTGAAGGTAACACGGTTAAGATTTTGCATATCAAGACCTAAGATTGTTGCAAGATGCCAGGAAATAGCCTCTCCCTCTCTATCAGGGTCGGTTGCAAGATAAACCATTTCGCTTTCCTTTGCCATTTTTTTAAGCTCTTTAACAAATTTTTCCTTGCCCTTTATTATTGCATATTTAGGAGCAAAGTCATTTGCAATATCAACACTAAGGCGGGCAGCAGGCAAATCTCTTACATGTCCCATAGACGCTGTAACCTCATAACCGCTACCAAGATATTTTTTAATTGTTTTTGCCTTTGCAGGCGACTCCACAATAACTAATTTTGACATTTCTGTTCTCCCTATTTATTTTAAAAATCTAATAAATTACTCTTTATAATCAAGCGTGTAACGCCTGCCGTTTGTTGCCCTTATCACTCCGAAAAGCTCCAACTCGGTAACGGCACTCAAAACCTCGCTTACATCGAGAGATACCATATCGGCTATCTCGTCAATATGTACCTCGCCCTCGCCGAACAGCTCGTATATCTTTCTGGCAACCTCGCTTACACCAACAGGTACAGGCTGTTTTTGTCTTGCCTTAGGCTCACTTGTCTGCTCACTTTTTTCGACAGCTTTTACTGCTTTTTGTTGTAATTTTTCCGTTGTCGCTTTCTTTGCTATCGTTTTCGGCTTTGTTTTTATTTCAAGGCTTTTGTCAGCAGAAGCCGAGCCAAAGTTTATAATTTCTTCATCTGCTTTTTCAAGCAAAATTTCATCGGGATAAAGATTTATATATTCTTCCAGCACATCGGCGGCTGAAAAAACAGGCTTAGCACCCTCTCTGATAAGTTTATTCGCTCCCGTGTATGCTGATGATATTATATTTCCAGGAACTGCAAAAACATCTCTGCCTTGTTCAAGAGCAAACCTTGCAGTAATAAGCGAACCACTCTTTTCGCCAGCCTCAATAACTATTGTACCCAAACTCATACCTGAAATCAATCTATTTCTTATCGGAAAAGACCTTCTTGTTGGTGCTTCCATAGGCGGAAATTCGCTTACAACCGCACCGTTCTCGCTTATAGATTTTCTTAAAGCGGCATTTTCCATAAGATAATTTGAAGAAAGACCACAGCCTAAATAGGCAACCGTTTTACCCTTGCCCATAATTGCACCGATATGTGAAGCCGAGTCAACGCCAAGAGCACCACCGCTCACAACAACTGCACCAGCACTTACAAGCTGTGCTGAAAGCCGTCTTGTCACTTCAAGACCATAGCGTGAAGCCTGCCGAGTGCCTACTATTGAAATACAGATATTGCTTTTCAAAATCTCCAAGTCACCGTTTACATATAAAACAAGCGGAAAATCTTTGAGCTGTCTGAAACGCTTTGGATAATATTCACTGTCGGGAGTGACTATCTGCCAGCCCTTTTTAAGACATTCCTTGATAATCGGCTGAACGCAGGAAATAGGAGTTTCGGATATTTTTTCCAACTGGGCAGGCGTAACTGTCCCTGAAATTTTCAACTGATTTTCAGTTGCCTGATAAACGCCCTGTGCATCGCCGAACTCTGCTATAAGCTCGTCAACTCTTGCACCTGGCTTCAAGGCACTTTGTAACCATATCCAATATTCATCGGAAGACATATCCCAACCTCCTTTTTATTTCATAAGCTGATACATAATTATAGATGCAGCTACCGAAGCATTGAGCGATTCCGCTCTGCCACGCATAGGGATTGTAACAAGGCAATCGCAAACAGAAAAGGTTTTTTCTGTAACTCCGTTGCCTTCGTTGCCTATAACACAAGCAACGCCCTTATATTTTTCAGAAAACTCGGCTATATCAAGAGCGTCCTCCCTCGGTGTTGAGGCTGAAACAGTTATGCCGTATGATTTGAGCATTCTGATAGTTTCAATAATATCGTCTGTTTCAAACACATTTATTCTGAAAAGAGAGCCCATAGCTGCACGCTGAGCCTTCGGATTATATATATCGCAACCGCCGCTTACAAAAACGCCGTCAACACCAAGTGCCTCTGCCGTCCTGCAAACAGCACCAAGATTTGCAGGGTCCTGAACGTTTTCAAGAATTATATATACTCCGTCTTTGTTTATTTTATAATTACTTTCGTTTTTGTCAAGCATTTCAACAACGCAAAACACACCTTGCGGTGACTGTGTCTGTGAAAGATGTGTGCTTATTTCCTCGGAAATTATAAAGCTTTTTTCGGCTTTTTCAATCAAAGGCGATATTTTTTCACTGTAATTTTCCATAGCCTTTTCAGTATAGAAAAATTTTTTTATTTTTGCACCCGTCTGCAAAGCGTCAGAGCAAAGCCTTGCCCCCTCAACTACAAAAAGCCCCTGTTTCTTGCGAAAAGAGGTTGAAGTGTTGAGCTTTGTTATAATTTTTATGTTTTCATTTACTTTGCTTTTTATAATTTCCACAACAAAAATCCCTTTGTATAAAAAAGTAATCACGCCCGATTTTAAAAAGTCGAGCGTGAAAATTCAATTAGTTAAGGGCTGCCTTAGCCTTTTCTGTTAAAGCTGTAAATGCAGCAGGGTCAGAAATAGCAATTTCTGAAAGCATCTTACGGTTGAGGTTGATGTCAGCCTTCTTTAAACCGTTGATGAATGTTGAATAGTTCATACCATTCTGCTTGCAAGCTGCTGAAATTCTTGTAATCCAGATACGGCGGAAATCACGCTTTTTCTGCTTACGGCCAATATAAGCATACTGACCTGATTTCATAACAGCTTCTTTTGCAGTCTTGAAAAGACTGCTCTTTGAACCATAATAGCCCTTAGCGAGCTTTAATACTTTATTTCTTCTTTTGCGAGTCATCATCGCACCTTTTACTCGTGCCATAATAAGTTACCTCCATTATCTAAACTCAAAAAATTAGGTGAATTGTCTATTATTTATAAGGGATAAGACGCTTAATCTGCTTCTGGTTTGTTGTGTCAGCAACAACTGACTGGCGAAGATTTCTTTTACGCTTTGTGCTTTTCTTTGTAAGGATGTGTGACTTATAAGCATGGCCACGAATAGGCTTACCGTTTTTAGATAATTTAAAACGCTTTTTTGCTCCGCTGTGTGTTTTAATTTTTGGCATTTTATTTTCCTCCTTAATTAAACCTTTAAGTTTTATTTACTGCTTTTGGGTGCCATAAACATAAGCATTTGACGACCTTCAAGTTTTGCCGGCTTTTCAATAACGCCATTCTCTTCAAGCATATCTGCAAATTTTTGCATAATGTCAAGAGCACTTTCAGGATGAGCCATTTCTCTACCTCTGAAACGAATAGAAACCTTTACCTTATCCCCAGATGCAAGGAACTTTCTTGCGTGGTTGGCTTTTGTTTCAAAATCGTGCGTATCAATGTTAAGTGACAATCTTATTTCTTTAACTTCAACAACACGCTGATTTTTTCTTGCCTCTTTTTCTCGTTTTGCTTGTTCAAAACGATATTTACCGTAGTCCATAATTTTACATACGGGCGGCTGAGCCTGAGGAGAAATCTTAACAAGGTCGAGATTTTGCTCAACGGCTATTTTCAACGCTTCCTTTGCTGACATAATGCCGAGCTGTTCACCATCATTTGTAATAACTCTTATTTCGTTGTCACGAATTTCTTCATTGATTTGCAATTCTTTGTTGCTAATGTTGAAACACCTCCGAAAATTTCTAAAAACAAAGCGTGAGCAGACATAAAACCGCTCACGCATCAATACAAGAATAAACAAGGCAAAAAGCCTTTTTAAGTATTGACCTATGTAAGCTTGCCTCATAGGTGAGAACGGTGTTTGTTCTGCTTTGTTTCTAATAGATTTTATCAGCATAGAGCTGATTTGTCAAGAGATTTTTTAAATTTATTTATTATTTTACATATTCGATAGTAAAACAATGTGAACGCATACGGGTATAGCCCATTACCTCTGACCTGAATTTATGCCCTGATATTGTACGCTGACCATCAATAGAAAGCTTGTTTACATAGCCTACGCTCTTGCTTACAGCGTCATCGTGTTCAAGAATACTGAACCAAGAGGCAGGGTTATCACTCAATTTTATATTTAATGAACCTTCAACTATGCTACGCATTTCATCAACAGTATAGGTCTTTGATACCTTATAGCTTGAATTGCGTGTTTCAAGCCTTGATTCAACACCACCAGCAAGATACGGCAGACTTTCTCTCCACACCGTATTAGCAGGGCAGGTTTTTCCTGCTGACATAGAATAGAAAACTGTATTTGCGTATGAACCATTATATTTTACAGATATGCCGAGAACTTCCTTTGCTGCTGAAAGTGCTTTTGAACTTGGTGCAGAAGAGCTTACTGCCAAGCCTGACACCTTTCCGCCGTTTCTCATTATATATGTATATGCTGCAACAGCTTGTGCCTTTAAAGCCTCTTTTTCAAAGCCACTGCCCATTTCAGCTTCAAGCACTCTTGCAATTATTGTTGCAGTATCAATATTTTCACCTTTATATGCAAGCGTTGCAGGTGCAGTATCACTGACTAATGAAGTGCCTGGATAGTAATAAGTAAGTATTTTATCATACTTCCAGCCGTTATCCTTTGCATAGTACTGTGCACCCCATTGGCTCATACCAACACCGTGACCATAACCGTATGTAGTAACAATAAATTTACCCGTTACAGCAGCAGTCTGCTTTTGAGTTGTTGTTTCCTCTCCCTTTTTAGCCTTGGTCGTTGTTTCAGCTTTTTTGGTTGTTTCTGGCTGAGTTGTAGTTTCTGTTGTTTCTTCCTCAGATGATTCACTTTCGGACTCGTCTGTTGTATCCTCGATTAAATCAACGCCGCCCATAAAATCATCTGTCGGCTGAACAGGCTCATCACCGACCTGCCCCATAACCATCTGACTCATACCGATAGTCTTAATAGCATTAAAGGCAACAGCCAACAAGTTGTTGCCCGTTACCTTATAATAATAGCCCATACCGAGTGCTGCAATTAAGACAACACTCAAAAGTATAGAAAGGAAAATTTTAAGCTTTTTATGGTTTGATTTTTTGATAGGCTCAATCTCAACGGGTGCAGTATAGGATTGTTCTTTTGCGAACTCTCCGTTTTCGTCTGCACTGAGCTGTTCTGCAATATATTGAAGAATCATACCGTACATTGTTTCAACGGCAACACCCACAAGAGCAAGCGGTTCTTCGCCTGGATTTGCAAAAATACGCTTTACCTTTGCAGTTTCTTCATCAGCAAGAGCAACATAGATAAACATTTTTGTTTCTCCGTCATCCTCTGCTGTAAACACCTTGCTTATTGCCGTACCAAGCAGAGTGCCTGCCTGAGTCAATGCACCCTTTGCAAGAGAAGCAACATAATCGGTCGGCTTTGTGTCGCCTCTGTCCTCGTTATACTGCGTAAATTCAAAGGCATTGAAATAGCCCTCTATATTCATACAAGAGGTGTTTATATAAGGCGACGCAGGAGTCTGTGCAACTGCCACCTTAACATTATTTTTAAGAAGAGATTTTATAGAGGCTGTTGCCATATCAACAGGAATATCCTCTTCATCTTCAACTTTGATTGATTCTTCGTTTTCGGACTTTTCTTCATCGTCAAGGACTTCGTTTTCTCTTGCTTCGCCCTCTTGTGTAGCCTCGTCCTCTTTCAATTCATCAGCAGACGGCTGACTTTCCTCTTTTTCCTCTGCCTCTTGTGCTATCTCCATTTCGGCAGTTGGCAAAATGGGTTGAGGAACAACAGGCTGAGGGGCAACTGGCTGAGGAATTTCCGCCTTTATTTCAGGCTCTGGCTGTGCATTGTTCTGCAACGGCTCTGTTGCCTTTTCTTCTCTTTCAAAACGAACCTCATTAACACCAACAAGATATTTCTTTATATCTTCTGACATTGTTTTTATGCAGTTTTCATCATAAGGCAAGAACATAACCGTCTGCTTTGCTCTCTTTAAAGCAAAGCCCGAATAAAGTCCATCATAGGTCAGGAACACTTTTGAATCCTTTGCCGTAAAGCATTGATATTCTCTTTCTTTTTCGGTTATATCAGTAACATTGTTTGCGATTTTTTTCGCAATTTCAGAATTAAATTCTGTCTTTATCGCAAGTGCCTTAAAGACCATTGACCTTACCTTTAAAAAGGCATTTTTATCAACAGCAAGAACTACAAGATTATTGCTTTCAAACGCCTTTGCAACGCTTGAAAAGAATAGCTTTATATCAGAAAATTCGGCACAGGAAATTTCTGTGCAGCCAAAAGGCTCAAAAATATTTGTAAGCAAGCTCTTTGCGTTATTAAGATTTTTGTTTTCAGCGTTAAAGCATATCAATTTCACTGTGCATCACCTCCTGAAAAAACTTTTAATTATTATTGATCCCACTGAGCAGCATCCTTATATGGATTTGCAATCTTTTTCTTATCATAGTAAGCCTGAGGGAAACGAGGGCTTTCTTTCATAACTGCCTTTGAGGTATCAACTGTTAAATCCTCACCCTCACGAACAAGACGGCCTACAACAACAAATCTTGCATCATCAAAAGTATAGTCACAGGTTGAAAGTGTGATTATTTTATCATCTGCATTTATATCAACACCTGTTGTATATAACTTTCTCTGGTCAATCTGAGTGATAAACTCCTGGAACTTTGCAGGACTTCTGAAAGAAGTATAGATATAGTTGAAGATATAGTTATTATCGTCTTTCAACTCTGAGTTTGTTATAAATACTGCGTAAACCTTGAATTTATAATCCTGGAAAAGAGTATCAAATTCAATTATAGGTGACTTTTTAAAGCCGTCTATTGTTGCATAGGTTTCAAGCTGAGCAAAAATTGTCTTATCTCTCATATGGTGACCATAGATAATGGTGTTTTTATTGAGAGTTGTTATAGTGTTTCTGTAATCAAGGAATGGATTACCGAAATCAGTGTTCTTTCTGTGGAAATTGAGGTGGAGATATTCGCTGTTATCAGCACCCTGAACAATAGGGAAGTCAATAGATGTACCTTCTATTTTAAGCCAGCCTACCATATCCTGATTAAGTGCATAAAGCTTTGCGAACTTATACTGCATACCCTCTGGGAAAACAACATCAGGATACTGTGCTTTAAGTGCTGCCCATTCCTCTGATGTACCCTCGCTGTTGTCAACAAGAGATGAAATGTCTTTTTGTTCAGAAGCGAACTGTCCCTTCTGATAAAGTCTTTTACCAACAATAGGAGCACATACTATAAGAATTATAACTGAAACTAAAAGAACGATTTTTCTCAAAACCTCAGTAGCAGGGTCGTTCTTGTTAGGGAAAATTGACTTTAAAACTTTCTTAAAGCCACTTTCACTTTTTACAGCAACGGCTTCGCCTGCAACAGAAACTCTCGGCTCAACCTGTTCTGGTGAAATTCTTTCAGAAATTTTCTCGTTTGCATCATAATCAGTATAATGATTTGCCATTTCAGTAAAGCTGAAATTTTCTTTTTCGTTATCTTTGTTGTTGAAATCAGTTGCCATTGTTTATTCCTCCTGAGAACTTGATTTATATAATGATTTATATACTTAAATTTCCTTGCCCTCTAAATATAGCCTTACCATATTAAGAGCATTTGACGCTGTAACATAGCGATTATATTCTCGGCTTCCCTTACCCGATTTGCCTGTTTTAAATTCTTTAACCCAGACCTTGTCTTTATCCGCAAGAGCCATATAGCTTAAACCAGCAGGCTTTCCGCTTTCACTTGGGTTCGGTCCAGCAATTCCCGTAACAGAAACAGCAATATCGGCTCCGCTTATCTTCAAAGCACCCTTTGCCATAGCCTCGGCAACCTGCGGACTAACCACGCCGTATTTTTCTATAAGCTCGTGGTCAACTTCAAGCAATTTTTCTTTAATTTCATTTGCATAAGAAACTATTCCGCAGTCAAACACCTCTGAGGAGCCTGGCACCTCGGTTA
>JAILBY010000087.1 GCA_024680655.1 Clostridiales bacterium
AACATCAATATCAGTTCTGCCCATATGACCATAAGCGGCAACCTGACGATAGATAGGTCTGCGAAGATTAAGCTTGTCTATAATAGCAGCTGGTCTTAAATCGAACACCTTGTTTACTATCTCTGAAAGTTTTTCATCTGAAATAACGCCTGTACCAAAGGTATCAACCATAACCGAAACGGGTTTTGCAACACCGATTGCATAAGCTAACTGAATTTCACATTTCTTTGCAAGCTTAGCAGCAACTATATTCTTTGCAACATATCTTGCAGCATAAGCAGCAGAACGGTCAACCTTTGTAGGGTCCTTACCAGAGAAAGCACCGCCGCCGTGACGAGAATATCCGCCGTATGTATCAACGATTATCTTTCTTCCCGTAAGACCACTGTCACCAACAGGGCCGCCTGTTACAAATCTGCCCGTAGGATTTACATAAACAGTTGTATGGTCCATAAGTTCCTTTGGAATTATAGGATTTATAACATTTTCAACAATATCTTTTCTTATCTGTTCAAGTGAAACATCTGCTGAATGCTGAGAGGAAACAACAACAGTATCAACTCTTACCGGCTTATCATCATCATATTCAATAGTAACCTGAGTTTTACCGTCTGCACGAAGATAAGGCAAAGTGCCGTCCTTACGCACCTTTGTAAGCTGTAAAGCAAGCTTATGTGCAAGCGAAATAGGCATAGGCATAAGTTCATCTGTTTCGTCGCAAGCGTAACCGAACATCATACCCTGGTCACCTGCACCGTTGAGATTATATTTATCATCGGCACCTGCTTTAAGTTCAAATGATTTATCAACGCCCAAAGCGATATCCTTTGACTGTTCATCAAGTGCAACAAGAATAGCACAAGAATTACCATCAAAGCCCTTTACACCGTCATCATAGCCTATATCACAAATAACCTGCCTTGCAATCTTAGGCACTGAAATCTGAGCAGATGTTGTAATCTCACCCATAATCATAACCTGACCTGTTGTGCAGGTTGTTTCGCAAGCAACTCTTCCCTCTGGATCTTGCTCCATAATAGCATCTAAAACAGCGTCTGAAATCTGGTCGCAGATTTTATCTGGATGTCCCTCAGTAACAGACTCTGATGTAAATAAATGTTTAGCCATATTTTTTTCGCTCCTTTTTATTAAGTTAAGTACAAATGTAAAAAAAATAACCAAATTTACATAATTCTTTACTTAATATTTTAAGCGTTTTCAATTAAATTGTCAAGATATTCAGTCAATTCTTAATACAGAAGATAAACGCTTTTTCAAAACGGCAATAAGAGGATACGCAACAACGGAAAGCGTTACACCCTTAATAACATTCAAAAGTGTTGCACTCCATATTGCAGGCCACAAGGTTTCACTTGTAAGTTCAAAGTGCATAAAATATCTGAAAAACAACGGGTCAATAAAATAATTTGCCCCTATTCCAACGGCTACTATTGAAATAACAGAAACAACCGCTGTAACAACAAAAGAGATTATTTTATTTTTTCTTGTTTTTTCGTTATTTTTGCAAAGTTTATTATAAAGCAAAGTGAATGGCACGATATATGCACAGCCCACTATGAAATTCATAAGATTACCAAAGCCCATCTGCGAGCCTAATCCCTTTATTGCAAGGTGAATAAGATTTTTTATAAGCTCAACGCCTATTCCGAAAAACGGTCCATAGAAAACACTTCCCGCAAGTGCAACTATATCCGACAAATCCATTTTCAAATGCTCCATACCGAGAGGCACTTCAATAAAATAGAGTATCGTTGCCAAAGCACTGAACATAGCAAGCAATACAAGGCGAAAGGTTTTACTTTGATTTTTTTGTGTTGACATAATAATTTCTCCTTTTTTAAACTGCCAACGAAAAAAGCCCTGCTGAAAAAATCAACAGGGCTGAAAAATCTATAATTTTTTCTGCTTCTTTCATCCGGACTATACCGTCGGTTCTGGAATTTCACCAAATCAACATTTATCTTATAAATGCTCGTGGACTTTAACCACCGGTGGGGAATTACACCCCGCCCCGAAGACAGTTTATTTAATTTGTAGTCTTATAATACCACTATCATAATATTTGTCAAGAATTTTTTTGACACAACTAAAAAATTTCACTCGGTTTTTTTATAATTCCTTTTTCGGTTATGATTGCAGTAACAAGACTATTTTCAGTAACATCAAAGGCTGGATTAAAGACTTTAACCCCCTCGGGTGCCATACGCTTTTTATACCACATAGAAGTAACTTCATCTTCGTTTCTCTGCTCTATTTTTATATGCTTGCCGTCAGGGCAGTTCATATCAATAGTCGAAGTCGGTGCAACAACATAGAAAGGTATATTGTAATATTTAGCAAGCACAGCCACTCCCGATGTTCCTATTTTATTTGCAACATCGCCGTTTGCTGCAATTCTGTCCGCACCTACAAATACAGCGTTTACCCAGCCGTTTTTCATAACGGAAGAAGCCATATTATCGCATATAACGGTTGTATCTGCTCCTGCCGAGCACATTTCAAAGGCTGAAAGCCTTGCCCCTTGAAGCAAAGGTCTTGTTTCATCTGTAAAGACTTTAAAGTGCATACCCTTTCTTAAACCGAGATGAATAGGTGCAAGTGCAGTGCCATAGCGTACTGTTGCAAGCTGTCCTGCGTTACAATGCGTTAAAATTCCGTCACCGTCTTTTATAAGAGAAAGACCATATTCACCAAGCTTTTCACAAACTGCTATATCTTCATCTCTTATTTTACAAGCCTCGTTATGCAATATTTCTTTAAGTGAATTGACATCGGAAGAAATATCAGCGATAGTATCATACATTCTGTTCAAAGCCCACGAAAGATTTACGGCAGTAGGTCTTGAAGAATTTATATAATCGGAAATTCTTTTATATTCGGACTTGAAGTCTGATATATCATCAACTTCAAGCCTTGACGCAATAGCATACATACCTATCGCCGCCGCAACACCTATTGCAGGTGCACCTCTTACTTGAAGAAGTTTTATAGCATTATAGAGTGTTTCCTTATCAGAAATTCTTATAAGTTCAATATCGTTAGGAAGCTTTGTCTGGTCTATAATAACAAGTTCCTTTGTTTTTTCGTCAAGAGATACAGTATCTATTTCAAGAATATTCACGCTTTTTTCTCCTTACAGTCTATATAAAACTTCATCAACAAGCTTTGAAAGCACAGTCGCTTTTTTCTTGCCTATTTCTATAACATCATCGCCCGAAAGCAAAACATCGCTTACTCCTGCCGCCGTATTAGTTATAAGCGAAAAGGCAAGAACCTCCATAGAACAATGGTTTGCCGCAATAACCTCTGGGACAGTTGACATACCGACTGCATCACCGCCAAGAATTCTGAAAGCCTTAACCTCTGCGGGTGTTTCAAAGCTCGGACCTGTTGTTGAAACATACACGCCGTGCTTTAAATCTATATTATTCTCCTTTGCAACGCAATCGGCAATTTCACAAAGGCGTGGCGAATAGGCGTGAGTCATATCAAAGAAACGCAGTCCCTCTTCGTCATCATTTTTGCCGATAAACGGATTTGTCCCCATCATATTTATATGGTCGGTAATCATCATAATATCGCCGACAGAAAATGAAGTGTTTATACCGCCTGCGGCATTTGTAACAATAAGCACCTTAACGCCGAGTTTATTCATAACCTGAACGGGATAAATTACATCTTTCATAGAATGGCCTTCGTAATAGTGAAGTCTGCCCTGCATACATATTACATTCTTGCCACAGTAATCGCCTATAACAAATCTACCTATATGATTAGGTGCAGTTGATACGGCAAAATGCGGAATATCCTTGTAATCTATAAACACAGGATTTTCTATCTTATCAGCAAGTCCGCCAAGTCCAGAGCCTGAAATTATACCTATTTCAACCTTTTTGTCTGTTATACTTCTGATATAATCTACACTTTCCTTTAACATAATAAAACCTCCGTTCATCAAAGCTGTTTCAATATTTTCTTTGTACTTTCGTTAGCGTTGAAAATAATCTTTTCAATATCAAGCTTTGTATATTCTCCGTTTTCGTAAAGCACCTCACCGTCAACCATAGTAAGCAGAATATCGTCTGAGCTTAAAGAATAGACAATATTGTTAAGCATATTATGAATAGGCTGCATATTAGGACTATCGGTGTTGATTACAACAATATCGGCACAATTTCCGACCTTTATCTTACCGCAGTTTTCTCTGCCCTGACTTATTGCACCATTGAGCGTTGCACATCTCAACGCCTGCTGAGGTGTTATTGCTGTTGCGTCATAATTTGTTGCTTTGTAAAGCGTTGCAAAAAGTTTCAATTCTTCAAACAGATTAAGATTATTGTTGCTTGCAGCCGAGTCCGTTCCCAAAGCAATATTTACACCATTATCGAGCAATTTTTTTACATTACAAAAACCGCTTGCAAGTTTAAGGTTACTTATAGGGCAATTTACAGCAGTAACCCCTTTCTCTTTGAGAATATCAAAATCATTTTTCTGCAACCACACACAATGCGCCGCAGTTGTCGGCACATCAAAAATGCCGAGAGAATTAAAATATTCAGCAGGTGTCTGACCGTTATGGCGTTGCTTACAGCCCTCAACCTCTGCCTTTGTTTCAGAAAGATGAATGTGCATATTGAGTGCTTTTTGCTTTGCATATTGTGCCATTTCACTTACAACCTTAGGCGTTGAAGTATATTCAGCGTGCAAGGACAAATCAACTTTAAGCCTTCCGTTTGAGCTTTTATGAAGCTTTGGTATTATCGTTTCATTTTCTTTATATATAGGCAAATCATAAAGAGAAGAATTATCAAAGCAAAGCACGCTGAGGCTGATATTACACTTTATGCCCGATTCTTCAACTGCTCTGCCGAGATATTCGCCCCAATAGTACATTTCAGTTGAGCTTACTGTACCGAACTTCAAGCCCTCGGCAAAGGAAAGCAAAGCACCGTTATATATATCCTCACCTACCATCTTTGCTTCAAACGGGAAGATACGATTATTAAGCCATTCAGAAAGAGGCAGATTTTCGGCATAGCCACGAAGTATGCTCATAGGTGCGTGAGCGTGTGAATTATAAAGACCTGGAATTATAACCTTGCCCGTACCATCGTATTCTCTGCCGAAATCCTCTGACGGCTTTTCTTTGCCGATATAGGCTATAATATTGTCCTTTGTTGCAAGGAACATATTATTCTGACACTCAAAATTTTCGTCTATTATTGAAATATTTTTAAAAAGCATATCAGCACCACCATTTCTATATTTTAATAATACAATAACCGTCAAACAAAGTAAATTGAAAGACGGGAAAAATTTTTTAAAAATATCTAAAAATAATGTTGACAAGAGCGTAAGTGTCTGCTATAATTCTTTATGTTGTCACGCGAGAGTGGCGGAATCGGCAGACGCGCACGTTTGAGGGGCGTGTGGATAACACCGTACGGGTTCAAGTCCCGTTCGCCGCACCAGAACGAAGGTTGTCTTGATATGAGGCAACCTTTTATTATTCCTTTGTGGTATACTCCAATCAGATTGTGAATCAGGAGGAGACAGAACATGACACACGCAAAGAAGATCCCGGCTATCATACTGATGCTTATAATGCTCGTCAGTATGCTTCCTTCGCAGGTTTTTGCAGCAAAGCAGAACGGATGGGTAGAAGTTAACACAGGCTATTGGTATTACTATGTTGACGGGGAATTATTCACCGGCGGCTGGAAGAAGATCGGCGGCAAGTGGTATTACTTTGCCAGCAATGGTCTGATGGCCAGCAATACCTTTATAACACAGAATTCAACTAATAAGTACGGAGTAGATTTCTATTATGTGGACAAGAGCGGCG
>JAILBY010000162.1 GCA_024680655.1 Clostridiales bacterium
CTCGTTGTCTTGACCGGCGAGGACAAGCTGGAATTTTACGATTTGGAAACAGGAAAATACATTGGCTACGTTCCGCCCTTTAACCAAACCACGCTCACAAGCTTTGCCTTGAACCGCGACGACAGCGTTTTGCTTACTGGCCACGCCGACGGTTCTGTTTACAAGCTGCGTTTGGAAAAAGTCTTCCTAAAGCCGGGAGAAAAAATTCCAAGAATGCGAATGGTCGGCCCAGACGAAGTTGTCGTCAAGGGACCTTCTTATACGGACAAGATTCCTGGCAGCAAGGACAAGGCGGACGTCTTCCCGCAGGAGCACAGCGTTTTGATTGGCCTTTCAGGACGAAGCGTTCCCAGTCCTTACAAGTGGGGAATGGACGCTAACGTAAGATGCAGGTTTGTGATTAAGAATACTCCGATTTTTGTAGGCGGCTTGATTGATGCCAGCGTCGGCTTTCCTGGAGATTCCTATCCTTACAAATACAGCATTGGCGAGCAGAACATAAGCCCGCCGTATTTGGTTGGCTTTACCTTTGCGGCGCCTTTTGGCGTTCAAGTGAAGCTTGGAAAAAAAGCTCCGCGTTTGATTGCGGAACTTTATCCTGGTTATAGAATTGAAAAATTGGCTCAAAGCGGCGCGGGAAAAATCGCCGCCAGCAAATGGTTCCATGAATTTGTCGGCGGCGCGACCGTTGGCTTAGGCTGGAAATATTTTGAAATTGGAGGAGGCGCGGAGTACGACACATTGCTTGGATTCTATCCCAAGGGTTACGTTGCGGGTAGGATTCCCATCAGAATTTCGGGCGGAAAGAAAAATTCCGTCGCTGACGCAAAGGAGGACAAGAAGTGAAAGCCATAAAAAATGGCGCTTTGGCTTTTGTCCTCTGCGCCGCGGCTTTGTGCGCTTCATGCTCGAATAACATTGATACAATGATTGATGACTATAACAGTCAATTTACCGCCGTCAACAAGCAGCTTGACGAGCCGGCAGTCGCCGTTGGCGACAAGGATTTTGTCGCCAGTGAGATGCTACAGTTATATTACCACTTGAACTCGAGCGATTACTTAACCATTGTTGGGCCGCCGGGTGCGGTCACTTACAGATGGACAGTCCAATACATTATGGACAAGGAGGATAAAGAGGCTGCGGAACTTGCTGGAGAAGAAGTGACGTATGAGGAAAATGAAGTTGGAAGCGCTAGAATTTTGAACTTGACTATTAATTCCAGCAGTCAGTTTGTGCCATACCATTCGTACATGCTGCGCTTATATGTTACCGACGCTCAAAAAAATGAATACAGCGACTTGGCTTATCTTACGATAACCTACGTTTCGCCGTATTAATAATTTTGTGAATATTCCGTTGTGAACGGAATAAAAATATGCCATAAGGAGGCTATATGAAAACAAAGAAAACTTTGGGAATGGCGCTGGCTCTTGCCTCTGCGCTATTCTTGGCTGCTTGTTCCAATATGGATTCAGGCAGTGTGGACAATGGAGCGGCGTTCCTTTACTCCGCTACCAGAACCTTGACAGTCAACGTTAATGACGTTGAGCTTTCTGACGGTTCTGGAAACGGCGTTTACGACCCTTGGATTAACAGAACTGTTTTGCCAGGAACTGCCTACACAACGGACGACTTAACCTTGGTTCTTAAGGCAATCAGCAACGGAAAGACCGTTTCTTATCAGTATTTGGCAGGCGGCACCGCCGTTGCTTCTCCTGGAACCGGAACTCAGTATTCTGTAACTTTGACAGCGGCAAGCTATGACTTTTGGCTTTACGCCTTTAAGACAAGCGATGTAACCGCCGCAGCTCAAACTTCCGCCACCGCTGAGGCTCTTATGGGTGTAAGCGACATCGAAGGCGGCACAGACCTTACAGCGGCCTTGTGGGCCCACGGCGCGCAAGACTTGACAAACGGCGCCGCAAGCATAAGCTTTACCCTTAGTCCAACTGACTTGACTGGAAAAGGAACTGTAAAACTTGCCGGCGCTTATGTTGACACTGACGGAACTGTCAAAGCTGTAAAAATTGGCCTTTACAACATTTACACAAACGATGTTGTTGGAACGCCTGTTTCATACACAATCACAAGCCCCGCGGCCAGCACAGAAAGCGCTCCATCATACTTTGGAAATGCCGCCAGTGTTACAGGCACTATAACATCTGGTGTTGTTGCTGTTGACGAGGCCAACGCCGCAAGTTTTGAGGTTCCTGCCGGTTCTTATAGAGCTGCGGTAACCTTCTATCAAGATGCTGCAATGACAACTGAAATTGGTTATTGGTCAGACTTTGTGATTGTTGAACCGACGAACACTTCAAAAAAGCTTGACATTTTCTTCAAGGGAATTAAGACTATTCCTGCCGCTCCAACTGCTTTGACCGCTTATTTGGTTGAAGGAAGCTTTGGAGCCGGAAAGTCAACCTATGACATTGATCTTGAATGGACTGACAACGCTTCAAATGAAAAAGGCTTCTTGGTTAGAGTTAAAACCTATACAGTGGATTTTGGCGCTGGAAGCGAAACTGCGGGCAGCACCGCGATTTATGGTTTCTCTGCAGGAACTGTCAAAGGCGACGCAACGCAAAATTATACTGTTTCCGCTCTTATTGACTCTGGATACTTTACTCAGACTGCCACTGCAACTACAAACCTCTTGTTGTCTCAGTGCGGAAAAATAAGGTTGACGCTTAAGACTGGATATCTTTACGACTTTGAAGTGGTTGCCTACAACGCCATCGGATGCTCTAAGTATTCAGAGACAAACGCCACTGGAGACGGATACAGCGCGACAAGTACAGACGCTCTTTATTGGTCAAATTATGTTACAAGTGGTTGGACTCCTCGCAAGGTTGTCGCAGGAACAAGCGCGTTCGCCTCGAACCAGATGCAGTACAAAAAAGCCGCTAACACGGCCGCAGTAGCCGCCGCGTTCACCGCTGTTGACCAAACTTCTGTCACTGCGCCTGTAAAGGGAACCGATTATTACACTACTAGCGATGGCGGAACCTCATACAACATAGCCTATGTTTCTTCTTGGGCTTCGGGCACAACTTATTATACGCTCAACGCTGATACAGGAACTCCTTTCACTCCGTATCATGTAAACTTGTATTATGTTAGATACGACCTTGAAGGTGGCTTGTATTACAATGGTTCCGCTGTAAACAGTGGAAGTCAATACGCCTTCTTCCGCTTTGGAAATGATGCCGCGACATTCAACCAAAACTTTGGAACTGCAGGCGCTTTGAAGGGAACGGAAGCCCTCCAAAATCCTGTTACAGCAACTGACATTACAACAACAAGCAAGGGCGCTACTGCGACAACGCCGTTCATTGTTAAGTGGAATTCTTCTAACACCGCTTATTCAAACTGGAACGCATGGTACAGGCAGAGCGACAGCGTAAACGGAACAACTCACGATTACACAAGCGCGGCCGGAGCGCCAATCGCCGCCGATCCGCTTTTGTTGACTGAAAATAACGGCGCTTACGGAAACCAAGTCGTTTATGGTCAGTATACTGGAGCCCAGAGCGCGTTGACTATAATTGTCACTATCAACTCTGCCGCAAGCGGAACTTACAATTTGCAGGATTCGGCCATTACGGCTCAGGCTGTTGCTTCACCCAGCGCCACAACAGGCTCCGCGATTACTATAACTCAAGACGCCACAACAGAAGTTAACGTATCCACAAATCCGTACCTCTACTTGAAGATTGCGACAACGTCTGTCGCTTATACAGCCTTGCGCTACGAGATTAACGGCGTTGTTCAAAGCTCTACTGTAAACAACGCTACAGGAGCTTGTGTTGTTCCATTGAACGATTGGGTTGACCAAGGTCCAATCACAGTGCTCTTGGCGGGATACTACAACGGCGCTTGGTACAGCCGCTCGTTCTCTGTCAAGTTCAGCAGCACCAACTAGTTTATGACGGCATTCAAAGGCCTTGTACTTTGAATGGATAACAAAGAAAAAACCGCCCGAAAGGGCGGTTTTTTTGTGGCTTTTCTTAAGCGTTTTTTAACGCCTCAAGAACTTTGTCTAGCGGCGCCCCCATGTCAATCGCGGCGGATTCCGGGCTTGCGTTGTATTTCTTCACAAGCATAAGCGCGTTTTCCACAGCCTTTTGGAGCGCCCCTTCTTCGCGTCCTTCTTCGCGTCCTTCTTCGCGGCCTTCTTCACGTCCTATTTCACGTCCTTCTTCACGTCCTATTTCGCGGCCTTCTTCACGTCCTAATTCAAGACCTTCTTCACGTCCTAATTCACGGCCTTCTTCACGTCCTAATTCAAGACCTTTTTTGCGGCCTGCTTTAAGGCCGTGTTCGCGGGCGTTTGCCATTTCGGTGTTGTAGTCGCGCCAAAAGGTGTCGTATGAATTCTGGCGGAACCAGTTCGCGTCTTCTTGG
>JAILBY010000180.1 GCA_024680655.1 Clostridiales bacterium
CCTGTATGTCCCACTATAAGCATTTCCTTTGTGTTTACAGGATAATCATTTAATATGGCTTCAATATATTTTTCGTGAACAAAATCCATCTTGCCACGAATTTTTCTTGTCATTGAAAGCTTACCATCGGTCATTTCAATAACAGGCTTTATGCCGAGCAAATTTGCTCCAAGTGCGGCAACAGAAGAACAACGCCCGCCCTTACTCAAAAAGGTTAAATCGTTTATAACAAAAGAAAGCTGTACCTTTTCACGCAATCGTTCAATTTCTTTGACAATTTCAATGCTTGTCTTTCCATCGTCACGAAGCTGTGCCGCTTTGACAACGAGCAAAGCCTGACCGCCGAAAAGGCTGAGTGAATCAACAACCTTTACTCTGCCGTCAAAATTTTCCGCCGCTATTACAGCGTTCTGATAGCAAGAGGAAAGCTGTGAGGAAAATGAAATATGAACTATTTCATCTTCTGTATCAAGCAAAGAAGTGAAAAGCTTTTCATAATCAGCAGGCTTTACTGCCGCTGTTTTAGGAACAGTCTTCGTTCTTTCAAAGAATTTATAAATATCTTCACAAGAAATATCAATTCCGTCTTTATGCTCTTCATCATCAAAATATATGCTCAATGGTGCGAGAGCGGAAATATTATATTTCTGCAAATGTTCTTTTGTAAGATCACAGGTGCTGTCGGAAGTAATAAATATTGACATTGTGGAACTCCTTAACTTATTTCATTAGAACATTGTATCTATGATATAAAAAACAAGACAATATGTCAAGCGAAATGGTAAATTATACCATTTGTTTAATTCTTTTTAAGGCTTCATTAAAGCTCTCAACTGGCACATTTGAACAGGAAAGCAAAAAGCACCTATTATCAGCGTTTTCATTGACTGTAATGCTTTTAAGCTTTACACCGTTTTTCAACGCTTCTTTCTCAATTTTTTCGGCTGAATAGTCACTTTTTATGCTTATCAAAACAAACAGACCAGACTGTAAAGGCTTTGCACTTGCTTTATTGCCGAAAACCCGCTCAACCTCTTCACACAAAGCCTTGCTCTTGTTCATATAGAGCTTTCTTGCCTTTCTTATCTGACTTTCAAGATGTCCGTCACGAATGAACTGGCAAAGTGCTATCTGCTCTGCCTTTGAAGCTGTCTGATTATAGAGCGATTTTTTCTGTTCATATTTCTTTATAAGCTCCTTGGGCAAAATCATAAAGCTTACACGGATACTTGGCAAAAGCAATTTTGAGAAAGTGCCCATATAAACCACACGGTCACTACCCATACCCTGCAAAGACGGAACAGGTCTGCTATAATATCTGAACTCACTATCGTAGTCGTCTTCAATTATAATGCAATTATTGTTTTCTGCATATTTGAGTAAAGCCACTCTGTCCTTAACGGGAAGAATATCTCCAAAAATATTTATATGTGACGGTGAAGCATATATTATTTTTATTTTATTCTTTTGCATTTGCTCAAAATTTGTCGGATTTTCAATTTTCATAGTGTTAAAATCCATATCCTTAAAAATAACCTCGCCCTTTTCAAACGCTGGACCTGTAAAAGCAACATTCCCCGTTCCTTTCATAAAGGCACAGAAAAAATATAGCAAGGACTGAACAGAAGCACCTATAATAATCTGTTCAGGTGAGCACATTACACTACGGCTTTTTCTCACATAATCTGAAATTGCACAGCGTAAATCATATTCGCCCTGAGGCTCACCATAATTCAAAAGTCTTTCATCTGACCTGAACGCACTTTTTATATATCTTCTCCATAAAGCAAAATCAAAGCTTTCCTTGTCAACAGCAGTGGAAACAAAGTCAAATTCAATCTTGTTTTTTCTTTCTTTTACTATATCATCTTTTTTTGTATCCATGCTTATTTCATTCAAATCAATATCCGCAACATAAAAACCGCTTTGAGGCTTTGAAATTATATAGCCCTCTGCCGCAAGCTGCATATATGCACTTTCTACGGTTGTTCGGCTTATTTCAAGCTCCTGTGCACACCTTCTTACAGACGGCATCTTGCTTGAACCTGCAAGGTCGCCCTTAATTATCAATTCTTTATAGTATTCATAGAGCTTTATATAAAGCGGTGATGATGAATTTTCATATTTGTCAAAGCTTTTAAACATATATATAACCTCTTTTTGAGATGATATGGCATATCATAAATTATAAAGATATTATATAACACACTAATCAAAAATCAAAGCACATTTTATTTTTTTGAATTTTATAAGCTTTAAACTTTCATTTTTTCTGTTAAAAACTTATTTTTTCGGAAAAATATACATCAAAATTCTA
>JAILBY010000219.1 GCA_024680655.1 Clostridiales bacterium
TTCCTGCTGAGCCTGTGCCTCTTTTAATGAAAAAATACAACCGCAATAATTCTGACGGTAGAGATTATATTTTTTGCTAAGCTCAATACTTCTTTTGTATCCCTCACGCTTTTTGAAATCGGCTGGCAGATATTTGACACCGTATTTTTCCTGCATATCAATTCCTACGCTATGAAGAATATCAGCGTTTTTGTGCGGACTTACGGAAAGAGTTGTTGTGAAGAAGTCAAAGCCTTTCTCTTTTGCAAGAAGAGCTGTTTGTTCCATTCTTAAACGGAAGCACCTTTCACACCTCAAACCGCCCTCACGCTCGTTTTCAAAGCCTTTGACAGCCTCAAAAAATTTTCTGTCATCATAATCGCCCTCGATAAAATCAACCTTGTTTTTAACGGGCAGTTCGGCGATAATCTGCTTTTGTGTTTCAACTCTTTTGAGATATTCCTCTTTTGGCTGAATGTTAGGGTTGTAATATAAAAGAGTAACCTTAAAATATTGAGTTAAATATTCAAGAACATAGCTTGAACAAGGACCGCAACAGCTATGAAGAAGCAAAGAGGGAGTATAGCCCTCTTTTTTTATATCTTCAATTATTTCATCAAGCATTTTCTGATAATTCAGTTTCATTTTTTTCGCTGTTCCTTTTAAGAATTTTTAGTGCATCTGAAAGTGTTTTTTCAGGTGTTTCGCCCTGCTTGATTTCAACAGAAATATATGGTTTAACACCTGCATTGACAATAACTCTGCCGTGCATAACCTGAGAAAGCCTTGAAATGATTTTCATATCAAGCGTTTTGCAGTAGAGTATAAGCTTTTTGCCACGCTGACCTATTTCATAAATACCAAGAGAGGCTGAAATATTGCGTAAGAGCGAGATTTTAATAAGCCCCTCAACCGCTTTTGGCGGGTCGCCGAAACGGTCAACAAGTTCATCAATAACATCATCTGCATCTTCCTGCGTGCGTATATCGGCAATTCTTCTGTAAATAGCAAGGCGGTGAGGTATGCTCTGAATATAATCATCAGGAATATGTGCTTCAATCTGCAAATCGACAAGGCAGTCAAGTTCTTCTTCCTTTGGTGTTTCTCCACGCTCTTCTGCTATCGCTTGAGATAAAAGCTTTAAATACATATCATATCCGACTGCCGCCATATGACCGTGCTGTTGAGCACCTAAAACATTACCTGCACCTCTTATTTCAAGGTCACGCATAGCGATTTTAAAGCCAGAGCCGAACTCGGTAAATTCTCTTATTGCAGTAAGACGGCGTGTTGCAATTTCCGTCAATTCTTTACCACGCCTAAAAGTGAAATAAGCACTTGCACGCCTTGTACTTCTGCCGACTCTGCCCCTTATCTGATGAAGCTGAGCCAAGCCCATACGGTCGGCATCTTCAATTATCAGAGTATTGACATTAGGCACATCAACGCCCGTTTCTATAATAGTTGTGCAAACAAGAATATCTATATCGCCATTGAGTAGGCTACGCCATATTTCACTCAATGCGTCCTCTGTCATTTTGCCGTGAGCGATACCTATATTAGCCTCGGGCAAAAATTCTTTTATTATAAGTGCGGTGCGTTCAATATCTTCAACTCTGTTGTGAAGATAATAAACCTGACCGCCTCGGCGAAGCTCTTTTTCCATAGCGGCTGCAAGAACGCCCATATTGTGTTCAAGCACATAGGTTTGAACGGGGTGTCTGTCCTGCGGAGCTTCTTCAAGCGTTGACATATCACGCAAGCCCGACATAGCCATATTAAGTGTTCTTGGAATAGGTGTTGCAGAGAGGGTGAGAACATCAACATTAGGGAATTTCTCTTTCAATTTTTCCTTTTGTGCAACGCCGAAACGCTGTTCCTCGTCGATTATAAGAAGACCTAAATCGTTGAATTGAATATCCTTTGAGATAAGACGGTGAGTGCCGACAACCATATCGACATTTCCTCGGCGTAAACCGTTCATAATCTTTTTCTGCTCACTTGGCGTACGGAAGCGTGAGAGCATTTCAACTGAAACGGGGAAGCCGTCAAAACGCTTTGTTATTGTCTGAAAGTGCTGATAAGCAAGTATTGTTGTAGGTACAAGCATAGCACATTGTTTACCTTCACTCAGACATTTAAAGGCGGCACGCAGAGCGACCTCTGTTTTGCCGAAGCCGACATCACCGCAAAGAAGTCTGTCCATAGGGTGAGGGCGTTCCATATCGTGCTTGATTTCATTTATACACCTGAGCTGGTCCTCTGTTTCGTCAAACTCAAAGCGTCTTTCAAAATCGCTTTGCATATCGGTATCGGGTGAAAACTGATAGCCTTTTATGTTCATTCTCTGGGCATAGAGCTTTATCAAGTCCTTTGCAATATCCTTGATTGCAGAGCGTACCTTTGCTCTTGTTTTCTGCCATTGATTTCCGCCTATACGGTTGAGCTTAACGCTCTTGCCGTCGTCGTCCTTTGGTGCAATATATTTTGAAACCAAATCAAGCTGAGTTACAGGGACATAGAGTATATCCTCTTTATCGTACTTGATTTTAATATAGTCCTTGGTTACGCCGTCAACCTCAATTTTGTGTATGCCGTCAAATATGCCGATACCGTGTATTGAGTGAACGACATAATCGCCGATATGAAGTTCATCAAGAGAAGAAAAGCCGTTTTTGTTCTTCTGACTTCTTTTCCTTGAACTTGCTTTAAGTGCAGGTCTGCCGTGAGTTATAATCATCAGCTTTGCGTCTGGATATTCTGCACCTGCACTAAGTCCGCCCGAAATGATACAAGCTTGTTTTTGTGGCAGAGTATCGGGCAATTTTTCAAAAAAGGTTGCAGTAATACCGCTCTGCTCTAAATCATAAGCAAGAGAGCGTGCGTTTTTTTCTGTTCCTGCCATAATGATACAGGTATAGCCGTTTTTGAGAGCGGGTTCAATATCCTCTTTCAGAACAGAAAGACTGCCCGACCATACGGAAAGCTGTTTTGCGTTGAAAGAGAATAATTCCTTGATAGGTGTATCAAAGCTTCCTCTTGGGAAAGCGTCAAGATAGATACCGCTTTTTTCATATAAACGCAAAAGGTCGGTGAAGTCAAAGCTATATCTGTCAAGACCTTTGCTGAGAACGCCCTCTTCAAAAAGCTCCTTTATATCCTCGTTGAGATAGTCGAGAGAGTTTTTGAGCCTTTCCTTTACCTTTGCCGTTTCGCTGACAAAGAGAAAATAATCGTCAGCATAGTCCATAAGACTTGACGGCTTTTCATAGATTAAGGGCAGATATTTATCAAGTGACGGCTTTATGCCGTTTAAAAGCATATCAATATCACGCTGATAGTTTGCCCTTGCCTTTACGGCTTTTCCTTTTAAGGCTGAGGCGTATTGCTCAATCTTTTTTGCAAGCTCGTCAAAAGACTCGCAGAGTATTTCTGTTGACGGAGTTATTTTTATGCTCTTTATTTCTTTTGTACGGCGTTGACTTTCAATTTCAAAATAAGCCATTGAGTCAACGCTGTCACCCCAAAGCTCAACTCTTACGGGTAAATCGCTGTCAGGTGGAAAAAAATCAACTATTCCGCCTCTTGCTGCAAACTGACCAGAGCCCTCAACCTGCTCTGAACGGACATAGCCAGCACTCAAAAGAGCCGAAATAATTTTTTCCAAGCTGATTTCATTGTTGAAATCTATTGTAATGGTGCGTTTTTTCAATTCCTCTGGCGGAATAGTGTATTGTAGGGCAGCATCAACGGGAGCGATTACAATATCATAATCACCCTCTGACATTCTGCCCAGAACATTAAGACGCATTTGCTCGTATTCCTTTGACTGCCCCTCGTTATCTCTTAAAGAAAAATCTCTTACAGGGTAGATTAGAGCATTTGTACCGAGTGCCTGCAAATCTTGTTGAAGTCTGTGCCCCTCTGCTTCTGCACTTACAAGAACGATACCTTTTTTGTGGTGCAAGCTATAAACAGAATGAATTATGTGTGCCTTGTGAATATGAGAAAGCCCCGTCACGCCAAGGGGGAGGTGGTTACTCCCGATTGCTTTTGACAGGGATTTGAAATCGGCACTTTTTTCTAACGCTGCTGAAAAACAGGACATTAAATATACCTCAATCTTATCTAAAAATATAATATAAAATTTATCAGGAATTAAAATTGCTCATAGCCTTGTCAATTTCACCGTCAACGATAAGCTTTACGCTTTCAATCGCATTACGCATAGTGCTTTTTAAAGAATCGTAGTCCTCTTTCTTAAAAGAGGAAAGAACCCAGTCGGCTAAATCATAATCGGGGTGAGGCTTTGCACCTACGCCGATTTTTATTCTTGGGAACTGGTCGGAATTAAGGTGATAGATAATGCTCTTAATTCCATTGTGCCCACCGTCAGAGCCTTTTCGTCTTATACGCATTTTGCCTATATCAAGTGAAATATCATCATATATTATAATAATGTTTTCAGGCTGAATTTTGTAGAATTGTGCGGCATCACGCAAAGCCTCGCCAGAATTATTCATAAAGGTCTGTGGCTTCATAACAAGGCAACGGTGACCGTTTATCTGAACATCGCCGAACAAAGACTTGAATTTTAATTTATCAATCTTAAAGTTTTCGTCCTGAGCCCAGAGGTCGAGAGTGAGAAAACCAGCGTTATGGCGTGTCATTTCATATTTTGAGCCTGGATTTCCAAGCCCTGCAATAATGAATTCAGGCGTATTGCCACTGTTTGCAAATTTATCTTTCTTTTTGAACATCAAGCTTAATCCATTCCCTTGTATGGTTTTTTGATTTTAACATAGTCAATTTTGTTTACCTGCCTTGCTCTTGCGATACCGAGTGCGTCAGCAGGAACATCTTCTGTGATTGTTGAGCCTGCGGCAGTATAAGCATAATCGCCGACTGTAACAGGTGCGATAAGGTTGGTGTTGCAACCGATAAATGCGTGATTGCCGATTGTTGTACGGAACTTATGCTTGCCCGTATAGTTTACAGTAACGCAGCCGCAACCGAAGTTACATTCTTTGCCGACATCACTGTCACCAACATAGGTGAGGTGAGAAACCTTTGTGCCGTCGTCGATATTAGAATTTTTAACCTCAACGAAATTGCCAAGATGAACGCTGTTATTGATTGATGTGTTCGGTCTTAAATGAACGAATGGACCTATATCAGCATTGTCGCCAACCTTTGCATTTTCACTGAGAACATTGTCAAGCTTTGAGAAGTTGCCAACTGTTGTATCAATAAATCTTGAATTAGGACCTATAATGCAGTTTTCACCGATTTTTGTTTTGCCAAGAAGAATTGTGTTAGGTAAAATCTTTGTGTCTGCACCAATTTCAACGCCCTTGCCGATAACAACGCCGTCAGTACAAGCAATATCAACACCATTGATAAGGTGCTTTGTTATTTCTTCCTTTCTTGCCTTTTCGTTGAGTTCAAGAAGCTGTACTCTGTCGTTTGCACCGAGTATAACATCGGAAGAGTCTGCTATAAAAGCACCCATATTATTGTTTTCATTTTTAAGAACAGTAACAGTATCTGTAAGATAATATTCGCCCTGAGAATTGTTGTTTGTAAGCTTATCAAGAGCATTGAGGAGCTTATCTGCCTTAAACCAGAAAGCACCTGAATTAACTTCCTTTATAGCCTTTTGCTCTTCGTTTGCATCCTTTTGTTCAACTATTGCTTCAAGTTGATTGTTGCTGTCACGGACTATTCTGCCGTAGCCAAAAGGATTATCAAGTTCGGCGGTTATAACTGTAAGAGAATTATCTGCTTGTGAATGTGCTTTGAGTGAATTGCTGATAGTTTCGCTGTCCATAAGAGGAGCATCACCATTTAAAACTAAAACATTAGTGTCGAGGTGATTTTTAAGGAAGTCCTTGCACTGCATAACAGCGTGACCTGTTCCGAGTCTTTCAGCCTGAAAGGCAACCTCGCATCTGTCTTGAACATGCTCTTTGAGAATTTCTGCCTTGTGACCTGTTACAACGCATATATCATCTATGTCTGCATCTTTAACTGCATCTATAACCCAGTCAATCATAGGCTTAAAAAGAACCTCGCACATAGCCTTTGGCTTTGTTGATTTCATTCTTTTACCCTCGCCGCCTGCAAGGATAATAGCACAATTTTTACTCATAAATATAACCTCCCGAATAAAGTTAGTTTTTATTCCGATAAATCAAATAATTATAAAAATTTTTTCTGAAATACACTTCTTACATTATCGCACAAAAAAGTTATTTTTCAAGTAAAAAAACGAAAAAGAGCGTAAGTATATACACAATAGACAAAATAATGCTTTAATAAAACTGCTAATTATTTGAAAAAAGTATAGAAATAGTTGTAAATATCTGTTATAATATCGGTTAGGTTGTCCGTTTGCTATTTTTGACAGCGACAACAAAATGTGTTTAAAACACAAACCAAATATTTGGAGGTAGAAATCAAATGGCTCATAAGTATGTTTATCAGTTTACTGAGGGCAACGCAAACATGCGTGAACTTCTCGGCGGTAAAGGCGCTAACCTTGCTGAGATGACAAGTATAGGCTTACCTGTTCCACAGGGTTTCACAATTTCAACAGAAGCTTGTACAAAGTATTATGAGGACGGCAGAAAGATTAACGATGAAATCTTTGCTGAAATCATGAAAAACATCGAAATAATGGAAGAAAGAGTCGGCAAAAAGTTTGGCGACAAGAAAAATCCTCTTCTTGTTTCTGTTCGTTCAGGTGCAAGAGCTTCTATGCCTGGTATGATGGATACAATCCTCAACCTTGGTCTTAATGAAGAGGTTGTTAATGTTATGGCTGAACAGTCAAACAATCCTCGTTGGGCTTGGGACTGTTACAGAAGATTTATTCAGATGTATTCTGATGTTGTTATGGAAGTTGGTAAGAAGTATTTTGAAGAGCTTATCGACAAGATGAAAGAACAGAGAGGCGTTAAGCAGGACGTTGAACTTACTGCTGATGACCTCAAAGAGCTTGCAAATCAGTTTAAGGCTGAATACAAGTCAAAGATTGGCGAAGATTTCCCAACTGATCCAAAGGAACAGTTAATGGGTGCTATAAAGGCAGTTTTCCGTTCATGGGATAACCCTCGTGCTAATGTTTATCGTCGTGACAACGATATCCCTTATTCTTGGGGTACTGCTGTTAATGTTCAGATGATGGCATTCGGTAATATGGGTGATGACTGCGGTACAGGTGTTGCATTTACTCGTGACCCTGCAACAGGTGCAAAGGGCCTCTTCGGTGAGTTCCTTACAAACGCACAGGGCGAAGACGTTGTTGCTGGCGTTCGTACACCAATGAAAATTACAGAAATGGAAACAAAGTTCCCTGAAGCTTTCAAGCAGTTCAAGGAAGTTTGCTCAATTCTTGAAAAGCATTACAGAGATATGCAGGATATGGAATTCACTGTTGAACACGGTAAACTCTATATGCTCCAGACTCGTAACGGTAAGAGAACAGCACAGGCTGCTCTTAAAATCGCTTGTGACCTCGTTGATGAGGGTATGAGAAGCGAAGAAGAAGCTGTTCTTATGATTGACCCAAGAAACCTTGATACACTTCTTCACCCACAGTTTGACGCTGCTGCTCTTAAAGCTGCAACTCCTGCTGGTAAGGGTCTTGGTGCTTCTCCTGGTGCTGCTTGCGGTAAGGTTGTTTTCTCAGCTGACGATGCAGTTGCTTGGAACGAAAAGGGCGAAAAGGTTGTTCTTGTTCGTCTTGAAACATCACCAGAAGATATTACAGGTATGAAGGCTGCTCAGGGTATCCTCACAGTTCGTGGTGGTATGACTTCTCACGCTGCTGTTGTTGCTCGTGGTATGGGTACTTGCTGTGTATCTGGTTGTGGCGATATCAAAATGGACGAAGCTAATAAGAAGTTTGAACTCGCTGGTAAGACATACCACGAGGGTGACTATATTTCTATCGACGGTTCAACAGGTAACATCTATGACGGTGTTATTCCAACTGTTGACGCTAAGATTGCTGGTGAATTCGGCAGAGTAATGGGCTGGGCTGATAAGTACAGAACATTGAAGGTTAGAACAAACGCTGATACACCTGCTGATGCTAAGAAGGCAAGAGAACTTGGTGCAGAAGGTATCGGTCTTTGCCGTACAGAGCATATGTTCTTTGAAGCAGACAGAATTGCTGCTTTCCGTGAAATGATTTGCTCGGATACAGTTGAAGAAAGAGAAGCTGCTCTTGACAAGATTCTTCCAATGCAGCAGAGCGACTTTGAAAAGCTCTATGAGGCTCTTGAAGGTAACCCTGTTACAATCAGATTCCTTGACCCACCTCTTCACGAGTTCGTTCCAACAGAAGAAGCTGACATTGAGCTTCTTGCTAAGGCACAGGGCAAGCCTGTTCAGACAATTAAAGATATCATCTCTTCTCTTCACGAGTTCAACCCAATGATGGGTCACCGTGGATGCCGTCTTGCAGTTACTTATCCAGAAATTGCAAAGATGCAGACAAGAGCTGTTATCCGTGCTGCTCTTAATGTTAAGAAAGCACATCCAGACTGGAATCTTGTTCCTGAAATTATGATTCCACTTGTTGGTGAAGTTAAAGAGTTAAAGTATGTTAAGGATATGGTTGTTGCAACTGCTGATGAAGAAATCAAGAACGCAGGTTCAGACCTTAAATACGAAGTTGGTACAATGATCGAAATTCCTCGTGCTGCTCTTACAGCTGATGAAATTGCTAAGGAAGCCGAATTCTTCTGCTTCGGTACTAACGACCTTACTCAGATGACATACGGCTTCAGCCGTGACGACGCTGGTAAGTTCCTCGGTTCTTACTATGATGCAAAGATTTACGAATCAGATCCATTCGCAAAGCTCGACCAAATCGGTGTTGGTAAGCTTATGCAGATGGCTGTTGATATGGGTAAAAAGGTTCGTCCTGAAATGCACTTCGGTATCTGCGGTGAGCACGGTGGTGACCCAACATCAGTTGAGTTCTGCCATAAGATTGGTCTTAACTATGTTTCTTGCTCTCCATTCCGTGTTCCAATCGCTCGTCTTGCAGCAGCACAGGCAGCTATTTCAAACAAATAATTTATTTGAAAAAGTTGTTAGCGTAAGCTGAAACAGAGCCAATTAAATAATTATCCCCCTTGCTGAAATCAGTAAGGGGGATTTTTGTAGTGTGTATGCTTTTAATCGTCGTCCTCGTCATCGTTGGACCACGATGATATAATGTGAAGATCACCGGTGCCCATGTCCATTGCCATATTATCGCCCATTCTCATCAGAAGATCGCCGTCGGAATCAATAGCCATATTATCCGATATAGTATGGGCAAAGTCGCCATCTTCAAAATCAAAAAAGTGTTTGCTCATTCTGTTTCTCCTTTTTAATCATCGTATTCCGGATAATCAGGTGCCCATTCGGGCCAGATTTTATCCTTATGCCTGCGATTAGAATTGTGGATCTGCTGATGTGTTTTGTGTTTTGGGTTTAACTGGTTGGCATGATTGTCGGCATTTGACCGATATGCCTTGTTGTTTGGATTGTTCTGATTTGCCCAGTTATCCAGTTGCTCTTTGGTATGAGCTTTCCCCGATACTTTTTTACCACTCATCATTTTTCTCCTTTCTGAACCGAAAAAATCCACGCACTTGCATTGTGCGTGGACGACGATTACAGATATACTGCTTTACACGCAACAAAACAAGACCGATGAAATGCTATCGGTTCGTATTGTGGTGTAAAGCAACGAAACAACAGGGGGACTACTATAGTCAACCAACACAACTGCTTTCTTGATTCCATAATGAGAATTGTTGAGGAATCAATAGCTTCAATGATTTACTCATTTGCCTGTCAAATGCCCAAATCCTTCCGGATCTAATTCGTACTCTCATTCTACGAATTGTCGATGCTTAAGGACACATTATCACTTGACACCAATATTATAGCACAATAATAAGAATAATTAATACGGAAATTTTCAATCGCAAATTTTAAATACTTACTTTGTGATACAGTGGCTCGCAAAGTGGGTATTTATTTTAATAAAAACTAAAAAGCAAAAAAGAATTTTTTATAATTTGCTTTGCTGTTGGTTTATGGTAGAAGCACTTTTACTCTTACAAAGGCTGAACTGTCAATCAAACTTCCACTTGATTATTGATTTGATTTGTTTATAATAAGATATAGTTATTAAGATACGGCTATTGAAAGAGGTGTTTTTATGGATTTGAAAGAAACGCTTGTTGAGAAAAATTATGTTTTTGAGGGCAGAGTTATCAAGGTTTGCAACGATACCTATAAATTGCCTAACGGCGAAAACGCAAAAAGAGAGATAGTTGAACACAACGGCGGTGTTTGTGTGGTTGCCCTTACCGATAAAGACGAGGTGCTTTTTGTAAGGCAATTCAGATGTCCTTATGGTGAAATTCTCCTTGAAATTCCTGCTGGCAAGCTCGAAAAGGGCGAGGACCCTTTTGAAAGCGGAAAGCGTGAACTGAAAGAGGAAACGGGTGCAACGGCAGAAAATTATATTGACCTCGGAAAATTCTATCCATCTCCTGGCTATTGCGGTGAAACAATCAGTATGTACTATGCAACAGGGCTTTCCTTTGGCGAGCAGAATTTAGATGATGATGAATTTTTAAAGGTTGAGAAAATCCCTTTGGAAAAGGCTGTTGAGATGATTTTAAACGGAGAGATAAGGGACGGAAAAACTCAGGCGGCTATATTAAAGGTTGCACAGATTAAAGCAAAAAAATAATTTTGTAGAGTCTTACAATAATATTTTTAAAAAATTTCTTTACTTTATCTTGTTAATATATTAAAATGTATTAGTATTCTTCATTTATGAAAGGAAAGAAACGAATTATGAAAACAAGCAAAAGAATAGCTATAATTTTATCTGTAATTTGTCTTTTGAGCTGCTTTGTTTTTGCAGCTTGTAAAAGCAACAATAATAACGATCCTGCAAAGACAGTTGTTTTGGGCTTTGACAGTGCATTCCCACCAATGGGATATACAGATGACAGCGGTAATTATATAGGCTTTGATATTGACCTTGCAAAAGAAACATTCAGCCGTTTGGGCTATACTCTTGAACTCAGACCTATTGACTGGGATTCAAAGGATATGGAGCTTAACAACGGTACAATCGATATGATTTGGAATGGCTTTACAATTCAGGGCAGAGAAGACGCTTATACCTGGACAACTCCTTATATGTCAAATAAGCAGGTTATCGTAACAAAGAAAGATTCTGATATTGATAAGATAGATGACCTTAAAGGCAAGGTTGTTGCAGTTCAGACTGATTCAAGCGGACTCGATGCAGTTGAAAAGGTTGAAGGTCTTGAAGCATCTTTCAAGAAGTTCATTAAATTAGATAACTATGTTTCAGCTCTTCAAGAGCTTCAGGCAGGCACAGTTGATGCTGTTGTTATGGACGAAATTGTTGCTATGTATCAGATTAAGCAGCAGCCTGATAAATTTGAAGTTGGCACAGAGGCTCTTGCTTCTGAAAACTATGGCGTAGGCTTTAAGCTTGGCAATACTCAGCTTCGTGACGAGGTTCAGAAAACTCTTGAACAGATGGCAAAGGACGGCAAGATGGCTGAAATTTCAAACAAATGGTTTGGTAAGGATATTACAACAATCGGCAAATAATTCAATTAAATGCTTTACGGGGCAATCTTTTGATTGCCCTGTTTTTATGAGGAGATAAAAATATGTTTGTTCCTGATTTAATATGCGGTGCAGTTGATATGACCGTTATATTTACAAGGCTTTCAGGCGGATTTCTTAAAACGCTTATAATATTTTTTCTGACACTTATACTTTCTTTGCCGTTGGGACTTCTTGTCACCTTCGGAAGAATGTCAAAGATTAAAATTTTGCAGTATGCAGTAAAATTCTATATCTCTGTAATGCGTGGCACACCGCTTATGTTACAGCTTTTAATCGTGTTTTTTGCACCGAGCTATATATTCAACGCAAAGATACCGCTTGAATATCGCTTCTGGGCTGTTATAATCGGCTTTGCTCTCAACTATGCGGCGTATTTTGCAGAAATCTATCGTAGTGGTATTGAGAATGTTCCAAAGGGACAGTACGAAGCGGCTATGCTTTTAGGTTTCAGCAAATCGCAGACCTTTATAAAAATCATCTTACCGCAGGTTATAAAGAATGTTTTACCTGCAATAACAAACGAGGTTATAACTCTTGTAAAGGATACCTCTCTGGCTTATGTTCTTGCTTATACTGAAATGTTCAAGGTGGCAAAAGAGGTTTCGGCTGCACAGTCGAGTATCGCACCGCTTATGGTTGCAGGTCTTTTCTATTATGTTATGAATCTTCTTGTCGCTTTTGTTATGGGCAAGGCGGAAAAGAGTATGGATTATTATACAAGATAAGGAGTTTATAAAATGAGCTTGCTTGAAATTAAAAATTTAAGAAAAAGCTTTGATAATACCGGAGTAATAAAGGATATTTCCTTTGAGGTTAATCAAAGCGAGGTTATTGCTATTATAGGTCCATCAGGCTCAGGCAAATCAACTCTTTTGCGTTGTGCAACAACTCTTGAAAAGCCTACAAGCGGTGAGATTTCTTATCTTGGTAAAAATTTATTCTCAACTGATGAAAACGGCAAGGTGCATATAGCGAATAAGGCTGAGCTTAAAGAGATACGCTCTTATTTTGGCTTGGTTTTTCAAAACTTCAATCTTTTTCCGCATTTTTCAGTTTTGAGAAATATAACGGAAGCACCTGTTATATCAGGTCTTTTGTCAAAGCAAGAGGCAAACAATGTTGCTATGGATTTGCTCAAAAAGATGGGGCTTGAAGATAAGGGCGACGCTTATCCTTGTCAGCTTTCTGGCGGACAGCAACAGAGAGTTTCAATCGCAAGAGCCTTGGCACTTAATCCAAAAATCTTATTTTTTGATGAGCCTACTTCTGCACTTGACCCCGAGCTTACGGGTGAAATCTTAAAGGTTATCAAATCTCTTGCAGCAGAAAAGATGACTATGGTTATAGTTACGCACGAGATGAGCTTTGCACGAGATGTTGCGGACAGAATAATCTTTATGGACGGCGGAGTTATTGTTGAAGAGGGTACGCCTGACGAGGTTATCAATAACCCGAAGAACGAAAGAACAAAGGCATTTTTAAGCAGATTTGAAAATTAAAAAAATAAAGCTGAAAGAGCGGTTTACTCTTTCAGCTATTTTTTTTATCCTCTGCCGTAGATGTGATTTAATTCACGGTAGAAATTCTTATCTATTTTTTCTATTGCAGGCTTTGTTATTCTGAATTGCCAGTTGCCCTCGGCTCTGCCTGGTACATTCATTCTTGTATCACCGCCAAAGCCACACATATCCTGAATAGGAACTATTGCTATTGAAGCGACAGTCTGCCAGAGCGTTGTGATAATTTCCTTTATAACTCGGCTGTTTTCACCGCCCTCGCCCCAGTTATCGCCAAAGTAACGGCAATATTTGAGCAAGCGTGTTTTTTCTTCCATTTCCATTGACCAAAGCCAGCCAAGCATTGTTTCGTTATCGTGTGTGCCTGTATATGCCACGCAGTTTTCACCGTACTTGTATGGGACATGGTCGCTATCGTAACAGTTGAAGCCGAACTGCATTATCTTCATTCCAGGATAGCCTGTTTCTTGAAGGAATTGCTTTAACTCGGGATTGCTTACGCCCAAATCTTCTGCAACTATGTTAGGATTTTCAAATTTTTTGTTTACCTTTTCAAATAAATCCATAGCGGGACCGTCAAGCCACTTGCCGTTTCTTGCCGTCTTTTCTCCTGCTGGCACTGCCCAGAACTGATGGAAGCCTCTGAAATGGTCTATTCTCACAGCGTCAAAGGTGTTGAGAGCATCGCCTATTCTTTCAAGCCACCATTTATAGCCGTCCTTTTTCATAGCGTCCCAATCGTAGATAGGGTTGCCCCATAACTGACCGTCTTCTGAAAAATAGTCTGGCGGACAGCCTGCAAGCAATTTGAGGTTGCCCTCATCATCTGCCATAAACATTTTCATATTATAATAGAAATCGGAGCTGTCACGGGAAACATAAATCGGCATATCGCCAAGGAAAAATACGCCTTTATCGTTTGCATATTTTTTTAGCTTGTGCCATTGAGTATGTGCGATATACTGTTCATAGATATAATATTTTTCGCTACCGCTTTTTGCTTTTTCTTTCCACTCCCACCAAGGCTCATCATTGTTTGCTTCTTTGTTTGCCATATAAAGAGCATAATCTTTAACCCAGAAAGAATTTTCTTTTTCAAAGTCCTCAAAATCCTTGCCGAGAGTATCTCTTTCAAAGGCTAATTTTAAAATTTTTGCCTTGATTTGTCTTGCATAATTGTAGTCGGTGGTGTATGGTGTATCTTGGTACTTAAAACTTTCAACCTCTTGTGAGGTGAGTAACCCTTTTTCCATAAGGTCAATAGGGTCAACATAGAGAGGATTGATTGCAAAAGCACTTACGCTTGAATATGGCGAATTGCCACTGCCAACAGGGCAAAGCGGAAGAATTTGCCACCATTTCATCTTTATATCGTTTAAAAAATCAACAAAATAGCGTGCACCTTCGCCAAAATCACCTATGCCGAACTCTGACGGCAGAGAGGATATATTTAAAAGCACGCCTGAACTTCTTTTGAACATATAACGGAACTCACTTTCATATTTTAGATTGTTATTATATTATATATATTTAAGGGCAGTATGTCAATGATTTTATGTAAAAAATAACTAATTTTTTAAGGAAAGTACAGATGTATTTTAGAATAGTTTATAGAAAGGGATAGAAATGAAATACAATACGGTTATATTTGACCTCGACGGAACTTTATTGAATACGCTTGAAGACTTGAACGATAGCGTCAATTTTTCTTTGAGAGCGGGCGGATTTAAGGAAAACAGAATTGAACAGACAAGGCGATATGTCGGCAACGGAGTTAAGCTTCTTATAAAACGCTCTTTGCCCGAAAACAGCGATGAAAAAACAGTTGAAAAGCACCTTGCTCTTTTCAAGGAATATTACGAAAGGAATATGCAAAACAAGACAAAGGCATATAATGGCATAGAGGAAGAATTGAAATTTTTGAAGGAAAATGGCGTTAAACTTGCAGTTGTTTCAAATAAATTTGATTTAGCAGTAAAAGATTTATGTGCTGATTATTTCAATAATTTAATAGATATAGCAATAGGCGAGGACGAAAAAAACGGCGTAAGGAAAAAACCTGCACCTGACAGCGTTCTGAAAGCAATAGAAACGCTCGGCTCGGAAAGGGCGAAAGCTATATATGTTGGCGACTCTGATGTTGATGTTCAGACGGCACATAATGCGTCGATTAAGTGCATAGGTGTATTGTGGGGATTTAGAGATAGACAGACTCTTGAAAAAGCAGGGGCAGATTTTATAATTTCAGAGCCAAGAGAAATAAGAGAAATTTTAATGTAAGATATTTGCAAGTTTTTTGATAAAAAATTCAAAAATACTCTTTAATTTTATTAAGAATAGTGCTATTATATCTATAATGTTGATTTTTTTGGAGGATTGCAAATGAAAGAAGAGAATAGAAAGTATGCTCAGGAAGCATACGACATTGTAAAGTATGCCGCAAAAGAGGTTGGTTCAAGACTTCCAGGCTCTGAGGGCGAAAAGAAATATGCCGATTATATGGGCGATAAGCTTCGTGAAATCGGTATCGAACCAAAGCAGGAGGAATTTGCCGTTTCTCCAAGGTCTGCAATAGGCGGTCTTTCTTACGCTGGCTGGGTTGGCGTTATTTTAAGCGGACTTGTTTATATTGCACTTGGCATTTCGGCTGTTTGGTATGCTATGGCTTTTATAGCTGCCGTTGCAGTATTCTGGCTGTTTTCCTGCTGTTTCCTTTATCACACTTGGTCTGATATGTTCTTCCCTCAGGCAATATCACAGAATACATACGGTGAGCTTGTTCCGCCTGACGGAAAATATGATTACACAATAATTCTTTCAGGTCATACTGACACAAGCTGGTGCTGGCGTCATTCAGAGCATAGCTATAAATATAAAGATAAGCCTATACTCGGCTTGCTTGCAACATATATCAAGGTTGGCTTTGGTGCAGTTTGCTTCTTTGCAATAGCATTGTTTTCAATCTTTATGGGCGTGCTTTTAACTGCTAACCATTTCAACGCTGAATGGACTTATGTAGTTTTGAAATCACCATTCTTCCAGGATTTAATATATGCTATGCACTTTATTCCAGCAGTAACAGCACTCGGCTCTTTCTTTGTTGTTATGTGGGGTGACCCTAACGGCAAGAACGCTTCAAAGGGTGCTATGGACAACGCAACGGGTTGTGCTTTGAGCTATGAAGTAATCAAGTATTTCAAAGAAAATCCTGACAAAATGCCAAAGAACTGCCGTATTGTTGACTTCAACTGCGGTTCAGAGGAAGCAGGTTTAAGAGGCTCAATGGCTTTTGCACAAGAGCATAAAAACGATGACCTTACAAAGAATGCTTGGAACATAAATATTGACTCCGTTGCCGATGAAGATTATTTTGAGGTTGTTATAAAAGACGACTGGCAGAATTGCCGTTTTGACACCGACCTTGAAAGAATGTTTAAAGAATCATTTAACGAGTTTGGTATTGAGAGCAAGACAAAGGGTTGCATACATAACCCTGTTGGCGGTTGTGACTCAACACCGATGACAAGAGCGGGTATAAAATCTGTAACCTTTGCCGCACAGAATCCTATGCTTACTTATTATTATCACACTTGGAGAGATACACCTGAACGTTTCAGCATGGAAACAGTAGGCACAGGCTTTGATGTAGTGCTTAATGTAATTGATAAGATAGCAGATTTCCAGGATAAAAACGGTTTTAATGGACCGCAAAAGAAATAATTTAAAATAATAAAAAAGCAAAGCTGTTTTTATGGCTTTGCTTTTTGTTTTATCTTTTTTATTTTTTCTTTTTTCTTAATTATCGGCAACTAAAACGCAAAGCCGTTGGAAGTGGCTTTGCAAGATTAGAATTAAAATTTAGCAGAGATTAAGAACCTACGGACTTTATCAAGGTAGAAATGAAAGGGGAAGGGATTGTTAAGGGGAACCAGACTTTTGTCGCACTAGTCTGGTTCCCCTTAACTTGACTTCTTTTGTTTCGTTTTCTTCGTCAACGCGAAGAAAATGAAAGCCTCGACGGCAGTCGAAAGGTTCTTGATTTATCTTGTCTGGGTTAGAAAGATAAATCAGTTAGTTTTGTCTCCGACGGCTCGCATTCTCTTTCATCAGCGAAAGAGAACGCTCGGCAAGAGAACGCCGACAGGGAGACACCCTCCACTCGAATAAAAGTCGGGTTTCTCCCTGGACTCTCTTCCTGTGCCATTGAAGAGCATTGAGACCGTGGTGGGCTTTTGGTTTGTGCTAACTTTAAGTTAAATCTTGCATTAGGCACTTACAACGCCTAATGCTTTTTAGTTTTATCTTTTTTCTTTTTAATTATCATCAAACAAAAAGCAAAACCACTTACAACGGCGTTGTGTTTGGCTTTTATGTTTTATAAAAAAATAAAAATAAACTTAACTTTATCCTTGCTTTTTCTTTTTATTGCTAATATAACTCAAAATTCCTATAAATTGCTTGTTATTTTTTTGACTTTTTTCTTTGCTTATCTATTGATAAAGTTCTTTTAATTTATTATAATTAAGAAGTCAAATAACCGAAAGGAGATTTTAAATGATTTATTCAAATGAAGTTGAAGAAATGTGCGTTGTAGCCCGTGACGGTAATCACGGCTGTGCACCAATTCCAGAAGAAGCAAAATGGATAAAAGCAAAAGAAGTAAAGGACATTTCAGGCTTTACACACGGTGTAGGCTGGTGTGCTCCTCAGCAGGGTGCTTGTAAGCTCTCTCTTAATGTTAAAGATGGTGTTATACAAGAGGCTCTTGTTGAAACAATCGGTTGTTCAGGTATGACTCACTCTGCAGCTATGGCAGCAGAAATTCTTCCTGGCAGAACAGTTCTTGAAGCTCTTAATACAGACCTTGTTTGTGACGCTATCAATACAGCTATGAGAGAATTATTCCTTCAAATAGTTTATGGTCGTTCACAGTCTGCATTTTCAGAGGACGGTCTTGCAATCGGTGCAGGTCTTGAAGATTTAGGTAAAGGTCTTCGCTCACAGGTTGGTACAATGTATGGTACTCTTAAAAAAGGTCCTCGTTATCTTGAAATGGCAGAGGGTTATGTTACAGGTATTGCACTTGATAAGGACGATAAAATTATCGGTTATAAATTTGTAAGCCTTGGTAAAATGACCGACTTCATCAAAAAGGGTGATGACCCTAACACAGCTTGGGAAAAGGCATCAGGTCAGTATGGTCGTGTTGCAGACGCTGTTAAAATCATCGACCCAAGAACTGATAAGGAGGTAAAATAATAATGGCTTTATTTGAATCTTATGAAAGAAGAATTGATAAAATCAATTCAGTTTTGAAAGAATACGGCATTTCTTCAATCGAAGAAGCTGAAAAGATTACAAAAGATGCTGGTCTTAATGTTTATGATCAGGTTAAGGCTATTCAGCCTATCTGCTTTGAAAACGCTTGTTGGGCTTATACAGTAGGTGCTGCAATCGCTATCAAATCAGGCTGCAAAAAAGCTGCTGACGCTGCTGCAAAAATCGGCGAAGGCTTGCAGGCTTTCTGCGTACCAGGTTCAGTTGCTGATACCCGTAAGGTTGGTCTTGGCCACGGTAACCTTGGTAAGATGTTACTTGAAGAAGAAACAGAGTGCTTCTGCTTCCTTGCAGGTCACGAATCATTTGCTGCTGCTGAGGGTGCTATCGGTATCGCTGAAAAGGCAAACAAGGTTCGTACAAAGCCTTTGAGAGTTATCCTCAACGGTCTTGGTAAGGACGCTGCTGAAATAATCGCTCGTATCAATGGCTTTACTTTTGTTGAAACAGAGTATGATCCATATACAAATACAGTTAAAGAAGTAAGCAGAAAATCTTATTCTGATCCTAACGGCCCTCGTGGCAAGGTTAATTGCTACGGTGCAAACGATGTTTGCGAAGGCGTTGCTATAATGTGGAAAGAGGGCGTTGATGTTTCTATAACAGGTAACTCAACAAACCCAACAAGATTCCAGCACCCTGTTGCAGGTACTTACAAAAAGGAATGCAACGAAAAGGGTAAGAAATACTTCTCAGTTGCATCAGGCGGCGGTACAGGCCGTACACTTCACCCAGACAATATGGCAGCAGGTCCTGCTTCTTATGGTATGACAGATACAATGGGCCGTATGCATTCTGACGCTCAGTTTGCTGGCTCTTCTTCTGTTCCTGCTCACGTTGAAATGATGGGACTTATCGGTATGGGTAACAACCCAATGGTTGGTGCTACTGTTGCTGTTGCTGTTTCTATTGAAGAAGCTGCAAAGGCAGGTAAGTTTTAATCTTATTTAAACACTATAAACAGACGGATTTTTTAGTCCGTCTGTTTTTTGCTTTTCTATACGAATAAAAAAAGATTGACTAATTATAATAATCATAGTATAATACACTTAATCGCTTTAAACTATTAAAGCAATATTTTTGAGAGGAACGAAAAATTATGAAAAAAGCATTAAAAGCCGTAGCTTTACTTATGGTTGCAGTTATTCTTGTTGCAACATTTTCAGCTTGTGGCGGAAAAAGTAATTTATTCAAAATCGGTATTATCCAAATTGCAGAGCATGAAGCTCTCAACAGTGCATACAAGGGCTTTGTTGATGCACTCAAAGAGGACGGCTATGAAGACGGCGTAAACATTGAGCTTGATTTCCACAACGCTCAGGGCGACCAGTCAAACTGTCAGACAATTTCTGATAAATTTGTTACAGAAAACAAAGACTTAATTCTTGCTATTGCAACACCTGCTGCTCAGGCTATTGCACAAAAGACAAAGACTATTCCTATCCTTGTAACAGCAGTTACAGATCCAGCATCAGCAGACCTCGTTGCTTCAAATGATGCTCCTGGCGGAAATGTTTCTGGTACATCAGATATGAACCCTATCGACCAGCAGATTGATTATATCAAGCAGATTCTTCCACAAGCAAAGTCAGTTGGTATTTTGTATTGTTCAAGTGAAGCAAACTCAAAATATCAGTGCGATATTGCAAAAGAATCTTTGAATAAGCGTGGTATGAGTGCTGTTGAATACACAGTTTCAGACGCAAACGAAATTCAGCAGGTTGTTGAAACAGCAGTTTCAAAGAAACAGGTAGATGCTATCTATATCCCAACAGATAATGTAATCGCTTCTGCTATGGCAACAGTTTCATCTATCACAACAAACGCAAAGCTTCCTGTATTCTGCGGTGAAAGCAATATGGTTGCTGCTGGCGGTTTCTTCACATACGGTGTTGACTACTACAAGCTTGGCAGATTAACAGCTAAGATGGCAGAAAAGGTTATGAAGGGTGAAGCAACAACTGCAACAATGCCTATCGAATATCTTCAGGATTGCACAATCGTTGTAAATGAAGATGTTATGAACAAAATCGGCATAACTCTTCCAGAGGCAATTAAGGCTCAGGCAACTTATGTTAAAACAACTCAGCAGTAATAACAATTACTTGTTGACTTAAACGCAAAATAAAATTATAATAAAAGGTGCAGTGTTTTTTATTCACTGCACCTTGTTTTGTTAGTAAGGTTTATAAATAAAAATATAAATTTTTTTCGGAGGATACTTATGAGTATTTCATCATTATTGTCTGCAATGCCTGGTGCTATATCGCAGGGCGTTTTGTGGGGTGTTATGGTTCTTGGTCTTTACATAACCTTTAAGGTGCTTGATTATGCAGACCTTACAGTTGACGGCAGCTTTGCAACGGGCGGTGCCGTTTCTGCAATACTTATTGTCAACGGTTGGGACCCATTCCTTTGCCTGCTTATTTCTTTCTTATCTGGTATGGTTGCAGGTCTTTCAACAGGCTTTTTAAGCACAAAGGTAAAAATACCGCCTATACTTGCAGGTATTCTTACTCAGATTGCATTATATTCCATAAATATTCGTATTATGGGCAAAGCAAATATCCCTCTTTTGAAGGTTGAAACTGCTTTTTCAAAAATACAAACCTTGCTTGAATCAATTTTCAAAACAACCATAGACAAAAATCTTGTTTCAATAATTTTCGGTGCAATAATAGTTCTTATAATAGTATTTGTTCTCTATTGGTTCTTCGGTACAGAGCTTGGCTCTGCAATCCGTGCAACAGGTAACAATGAATATATGATAAGAGCTTTGGGCGTAAATACCGATATAACAAAGATTTTAGGCCTTATGTTCTCAAACGGTCTTGTTGCTCTTTCAGGTGCTATGGTTGCTCAAAATCAGGGCTACGCTGATGTTGGTATGGGTACAGGTGCTATCGTTATAGGTCTTGCCGCTGTAATTATAGGTGAGGTTATTTTCGGCAGACGCTTCTCTTTTGCATACAGACTTATGAGCGTTGTTTTCGGCTCAATTATTTATCGTATAATAATCACAATTGTTTTACAGCTCGGCTTTAAGTCAACAGACCTTAAACTTCTTACAGCAATTCTTGTTGCAATCGCTCTTTCTATTCCTGTTATTCAGCAGAAAATCAGAGAGCGTTTCGGCAAACAGATTAAACCTGAAAATAACGATTCAGACGATAATGATAACGAAAATGTTGCCAGCGAGGTGAAAGAATAATGTTAGAACTTCAACATGTTTATAAAACTTTTAATCAAGGCACAATAAACGAGAAAAAAGCCTTGCAGGACTTGAATTTTCACCTTAAACCAGGCGATTTTGTAACAGTAATCGGCGGTAACGGTGCAGGTAAATCAACAATGCTTAATATGATTGCTGGTGTTTATAACACAAATGGCGGTAAGATTATTCTTGACGGCAAGGATATAACAAAACAGCCAGAGCATATAAGAGCAAAAATGCTCGGCAGAGTTTTCCAGGACCCGATGAGAGGCACTGCAAGCGATATGAATATTGAAGAAAATCTTGCTATGGCTTTACGCAGAGGTCAGCACAGAGGTCTTAAATGGGGCATAACAAAGGCGGAAAGAGAACTTTTTATAGAACGCCTTATAACTCTTGATTTAGGTCTTGAAACACGCTTAAAATCAAAGGTAGGCTTGCTTTCGGGCGGTCAGCGTCAGGCGATAACCTTGCTTATGGCAACTATGAAAAGACCGCAGTTACTTCTTCTTGACGAACATTCTGCTGCTCTTGACCCAAAGACAGCTAAAAAGGTGCTTGAACTTACCCAAGAAATTATTGACGAAGAAAAGCTTTCTGCTCTTATGGTTACACATAATATGAAAGACGCTATAAAATACGGCAATCGTCTTATTATGATGAATAACGGCTCAATTATCTATGATGTTGAGGGCGAGGAAAAGAAAAATCTTAAAGTTGCAGATTTGCTTGCTAAATTTGAAACTGCAAACGGCGAAGATTTTGCAAACGATAGAATGCTTTTATCTTAAAAAACACATAAAATATCCTTTTCTGATAAAGAAAAGGATATTTTTTTAAAAAAGTGTTGACAAGCTATGTTCAGTTATAGTATAATAACATTCGCTCGATAGATGAGCGGCATATGGCGGTGTAGCTCAGTTGGCTAGAGCATTCGGTTCATACCCGAAGTGTCGTAGGTTCAAATCCTATCGCCGCTACCAAAAGTTAAAACTGAGGTGAAGCTTTCTTCCCTCTTTATATATAAGGCCCGGTGGTCAAGCGGTTAAGACACCGCCCTTTCACGGCGGTA
>JAILBY010000227.1 GCA_024680655.1 Clostridiales bacterium
GTAATCAAGTGCCTTTTGAACACTGCGGAGATTACCTGCACCATAATCTATAATTGCAATCATAAAAACACGCTTTCTTTGTAAAATTACTTTACTATTTTAGCATAAAAAAGTAGTGACAACAAGAGAAAATATCGGTAAGAGAATATCGCATTTTCGAGCGTTTTTTACTCTGCTTTCCGAATGGTTTTAACTAACTATACAATAGAACAAGTAAAACAAATTTGTTGTTAAAGTTACCATAAACTAAACACAACTAAATGTTATATAGTACACTTTAACCGATTTGTAAACCCTTTGTAACCTTTTGTAACTTTTTAGGTTTTTCACAAAAAAGATTACTAAAAAATGACATCAAAAACTATTTTTTCACTATTTCTTGTGGTTTTGTCTTTTTTTTAGCATAGTTAAAATTTATGTTTTTTAGAAGATTTATACAAAAAAAGTTTTTGAATTGATTTGACAATATACAAACAACTGCCTATAATGGTCAACATACCAAGGCGAGAATAAAAAATGAGAGCGATTTTCTAACCGAAAAAATAACAAAATCTCTCATTAATAAAGGAGCAATTTGATGGTAGAATTTATAAAGAAGGCAAACGAAGTTACCCGTTCAATTAGAACAAGATTTGTCGCTTCAATTATTTTGGCTGTATTAACAGCAGGTACAGTGTTTGCATCTTCTTCAATATCATATTCAGTAACTGTATATGATGACGAACAGGAAATTAAAGTAGTAACTTATAGAAACGAAGCAGAGGATGTTCTTGCACAAGCCGAGATAACTCTTAAAGATGGCGACAAACTCGATTTGAGCAAATTTGTTTCAGGAAAAACAAGCACAATTACTGTTTACAGAGCACACAGCGTTGTTGTTACTGACAGTGACGGCAGAACTACTGCTCTTACAGTAGCTGGTACTGTTAAAGACGCTATTGACGCAGCAGGTATCGAGCTTAACGAAAAGGATATTCTCAATTACAGCCTTGATAGAGTCCTTACTGAGAATATGGGTATCTCTGTTTTAAGAGAAATGAACCTCAATATCGTTGCTGACGGTCAGACTATTTCAATGCCTATTGCAGCATTGACAGTTAAACAGGCTCTTGAAGTTGCAAACATTACTCTTGGCGAAAATGATGAAGTTTCTCCAAGCCTTGACAGCTTTGTCAAAGAGGGCGACACCATTAAGGTCTATCGTGTAACCTACACCGAGGGAACAGTTAAAGAGGCTGTGGCTTATAAAACAGAAATACAAAAGTGCAACACTATGTATACTAACGAAAGTGAAGTTATACAAAAGGGCGTCAACGGCGAAAGAGAAGTAACTTATAAATACAAGGTTGTTGACGGCGTTGTTTCTTCAAAGGAAGAGCTTTCTTCAACTACTCTTGTTGAGCCGATAAATCAGATTAAAAAGGTCGGCACAAAGAAATATTATAAGAAGATAACTTTAAAGACAAATTCAGCTATTTCAACTCTTGGCACACCTGACTGGATTCAGTTTGATGAAAACAAGCTCCCGACAAACTATAAAAGCATAATCGAGGGCAAGGCTGTTTCTTACACAGGTGGCGGACATACAGCAACGGGCAAGGCAGTTCAGCCAGGCTATGTTGCAGTTAACCCTAATCAGATTCCTTACGGAACAAAAATGTATATTGTATCTCTTGACGGTAGCTATGTTTACGGCTATTGCGAGGCTCAGGATACAGGCGGATTTGCAAAGAAAGGCACTTACACAGTTGACCTCTATATGAACTCTATGGAAGAGTGCAGAGCGTGGGGTTGCAGAAATGTAAGAATCTATATTTTCTGATTTGACTTATTAAACAAAGAGAGCATACTTTTATGCTCTCTTGATTTTTTTGTAATAGAATTATATGATTTTAACGGGGGTGATAGCGTGTACGGAGAAAAGCTTTTTGAAAAAACCATTTTTTCTGACTTGAAAGAAGAATGTATTGATACTTTCGGCGAAAAAGACGGGCAGGAAATTTTTGACTGCTCTTGCCGTATCTGCTATGACCTTATTAAAAACTCGGGCGTTTCGGACAGAAAATTAAAAAAAACAGTTCAGTCCGTTATTGCTCCCGTCGTTTCTTACTACAAGGCACTTCAACAAAAGGGACTGAACAACGCTCACGCCTATCAATATACGGCAAATCTTCTCTACAAAAGAGCCGAGGAAAAGAAAGCCTATTATAGCATATTCCTTAAAGCCAAAGAGCCTTACCAGAGAATTTGCGACGAGATAAAGGCATACACAAAGAAAACGCACAACAAATCAGGCTGGCAGATAAAATGGAATTGCTTTGATGAAAAGGGCATAAGCTTTGATTTTTCCACTTGTTTCTATAAGGATATGCTTGAAAAATACAACTGCCCAGAGCTTTGCTCGGCATTCTGTCAGATGGATATAATTGCATTTGCAGGTTTTCAGCCGAGTGTGAGCTTTGAGAGGACAAAAACGCTTGCCAGCGGGCAAGGGGTATGTGAGTTTAGGTTTATAAGGGGAGATTAAAATTTTAATTTTCGACTGCCATCGGGGCTTTCATTTTTACCTCAATAAAGTCCGTAGGTTTTTGATTTCTGCTAAAAATAAACTCAAAAAAAGCAAATCTGCCACGGTCTCTATGCTGTTTAGTGGCACAGGAAGAGGTTTCCAAAGGGGAAACACGAATAGGGTGCGACATTGAGGGTTTCCCCTTTGGCGGCGTTCTCTTGCCGAGCGTTCTCTTTCGCTGGTGAAAGAGAATGCGAGCCGTCGGAGACAAAACTAACTGATTTATCTTTCTAACCCAAACAAGATAAAACAATTACCTTTCGACTGCCGTCGGGGCTTTCATTTTCTTCGCATTGACGAAGAAAACGAAACAAAAGAAGTCAAGTTAAGGGGAACCAGACTAGTGCGACAAAAGTCTGGTTCCCCTTAAC
>JAILBY010000122.1 GCA_024680655.1 Clostridiales bacterium
GAAATTGACGAAATCTGCAAAAAAAATGTTAAAACTTTAACAATTTCTTGACTTTAATATATTATAAGAATTATAATAACAATCTTTACTTTTAATTATATGGAGGTTTTTATTATGTCAAGAGTTTATAATTTTAGTGCAGGTCCTTCAATGCTTCCAGAGGAAGTATTAAAAAAGGCTGCAGCAGAAATGCTCGATTATGAGGGCAGCGGACAATCAGTTATGGAAATGTCCCATCGTTCAAAGGTTTATGATGGTATTATCAAAGGTGCAGAGGCTTTGCTTCGTGATCTTATGAATATTCCTGATAACTATAAAGTCCTTTTCTTACAGGGCGGTGCATCAGCACAGTTTTCAGCTATTCCTCTTAACTTTATGAATGGCTCAGGTAAGGCTGACTATATTATCACAGGTCAGTGGGCAAAGAAAGCTTTTCAGGAAGCACAGAAGTACGGCGACGCAAAAGCAGTTGCTTCATCAGCAGATAAGACTTTCTCTTATATTCCAAAGACTACTGCAAGTGATTTCAGACAGGATGCTGACTATGCTTATATTTGTATGAACAATACAATTTACGGCACAGTTTATAAGGATATTCCAGACACAGGCAAGGTTCCTTTGATTGCAGATATTTCATCTTGCTTCCTTTCAGAGCCACTTGATGTTTCAAAATTCGCTATGGTTTATGGCGGTGCTCAGAAGAATGTTGCACCAGCAGGTCTTGTAATAGCAATCATTCGTGAGGATATGCTTGGTAATGCTCGTGAAAGCACACCTACAATGATGAATTATAAAATTCAGGCAGATGCAGAATCTCTTTATAACACACCACCTTGCTATACAATCTATATCTGCAAGCTTGTTCTTGAATGGCTCAAATCACTCGGCGGACTTGAAGCTATCAAAGAGCGTAATGAGAAGAAAGCAAAGATTCTTTATGATTTCCTTGATTCTTCAAAAATGTTCAGAGGTACTGTTGTTCCTGAGGACCGTTCACTTATGAATGTTCCTTTCGTTACAGACAGCGATGAACTTAACGCAAAATTCATTGAAGAAGCTACAAAGGCTGGCTTTGTAAACCTTAAAGGTCACCGTACAGTTGGCGGTATGAGAGCTTCTATCTATAACGCTATGCCTGTCGAGGGTGTTGAAAAGTTAGTTAAATTTATGGCTGATTTTGAAAAGGCTAATTCATAATTTCAAAGGAGATTTTCTCAATGTTTGATATTTTAACTTTAAATAAAATTTCAGAAGCAGGTCTTAATCAGTACGATAAGACAAAATACAACTATGGTACAGAGGTTAAGTCACCTGATGCTATTATGGTTCGTTCTGCTTCAATGCACGAAATGGAACTTGACGCAAAAACAGTTGCTATTGCAAGAGCTGGTGCAGGTGTAAACAATATCCCTGTTGACGCTTGCAGTGACAAGGGCGTTGTTGTTTTTAACACACCTGGTGCAAACGCAAACGCTGTTAAAGAACTTGTTATCTGCGGTTTGCTTCTTGCTTCCCGTAAGGTTGTACCTGCTATTGACTGGTGCAAAACCTTAAAGGGTGAGGGCGATGCAGTAGGTAAGCTTGTTGAAAAAGGTAAGTCTGCATTTGCAGGTCCTGAAATCAAAGGCAAAAAGCTCGGTGTTATAGGTCTTGGTGCAATCGGTGTTCTTGTTGCAAACGCAGCAAACAGTCTTGGGATGGAAGTTTATGGTTACGATCCATTCCTTTCAGTTGAATCTGCTTGGAGCTTATCTCGTTCAATCAAGCACGCAACAGATTTGAGTGAGATTTATGCAGAATGTGACTATATTACTCTCCACGTTCCTCTTACACCAGATACAAAGGGACTTATCAATAAAGAAACAATCGCTTCAATGAAAGACGGTGTTCGTATCCTCAACTTTGCAAGAGGCGACCTTGTTAATTCTGCTGATATGGTTGAAGCTCTTAAATCAGGCAAGATTTCATCTTATGTTACAGATTTCCCAAGTGATGAAGTAATCGGTCAGGAGGGCGTTATTGCAATTCCTCACCTTGGTGCTTCAACACCTGAATCAGAAGATAACTGTGCATTTATGGCAGCAAATGAACTTATTGATTATCTTGAAAGAGGTTCAATAAAGAACTCTGTCAATATGCCGACAGTTGAACTTGGCAACATAAATTGCGTAAGAATTTGTGTTGTTCACAAGAATGTTCCTAATATGATAAATCAGGCTGTTGCCGCTGTAACATCAGCAGGTATCAACATTGATAATATGGTTAATAAATCAAGAAACGCTTATGCTTATACAGCTATTGACGCTGATAGCGATGTAAATGATGATATAATCAAGGCTATCGAAGCAGTTGACGGCGTTTTGAGAGTAAGAGTTATAAGAAAATAAGTTTGTTAGAACAATGAATAAAAAAGAGGGTTAAGGCGTAAAGTCTTAACCCTCTTTTTGAAGTTGTTATATTTGAAAAGCATTTCAAAATCTATTAAAGCTCTAAGTTGCCCACCACAAACAAAAATCCACTATCTTTTAGATAGTGGGTTTTATTTTTTTCTTTTTATTTTTATCTTGCACCGTCGTGATTAAACACAATAGCCGCTGTTTTAAAGATTATCTTTAAATCAAGTAATGCCGAGCGAGTTTCGATATATTCCATATCATAAACAATTTTTTCTTCCGGCTCTAAATCATAGCCACCGCTTATCTGTGCAAGACCTGTAAGTCCAGGGGTAACATAAAGTCTGTTTCTGAATCCGTCAATATATTTATCAAATTCATTATAAAAAACAGGTCTTTCAGGGCGAGGACCTACAATGCTCATAGTACCGCAGAGGATACATATAAGCTGAGGAAGCTCATCAAGCCTTGTCTTTCTCAAAAAAGCACCAACTCGGGTTACTCTGTTATCATCAGCACTTGCCCATTGAGCACCGCCGCTTTCAGCGTCCATTCTCATAGACCTGAATTTAAGAACATTAAAAGGCTTGCCGTTTTTACCAAGACGCTCTTGCTTATAAAGAGCTGTACCCTTTGAATCGGCTTTAATTACAATAGCAATTATAAGCATAGGAATTGCTAAAAAAATCAAAGCAAAAAAAGCGGCTAAAAAATCAAAGCATCTTTTTACTATTAAATAAAAAGTCTTTTTTGATGTGTTCTGAATGTCTTTAACGATAAAACGATGCTTTATATTTGTATCTGAACCCTTAGATGTTTCGATATTTTCGCCTGCATCTTCCGATATGTATTTTTCTTTAAGAATATCAAAATTTTCCATCTTTTTCTCCATTCTA
>JAILBY010000135.1 GCA_024680655.1 Clostridiales bacterium
ATACATAGATTGTACATATTAATAGATTTCTTTCTTTTGATACTGTTATTCTTGTTTTTTTTATTTTTCTTATCATCAACCCTCTTTCATAGCAAAAGTTTTATACTAATATCTTTTTATTTTTTTTAAAATATGCCGAATTTATTTATCGGTTTGACTATCGCAAAGCTTATCTTTTTCAATGGCAAGAAGTGCAAGCTCGTCGCCGATTACTGTAAAAAGGGCGGCAAGCGTGCCTAATTCTTCTGTGTTTTTTCCTCTTGCAAGCTTAAAGGCAATAAGAGTTGCGGCAGTTATCAGTTGTTCACCGCAGTTAAAATATTTCAAAAAAATCACCTGAGCATAATATTTTGGATATTATCATACTATTCAGTAATACCAAAAAGTTGAGAAGGCGATATTATGCAGATGAATAAAAGTTGCAGTAAGAATAAAAAAGATGATGGCGACTATCTTACAACCGTTTTGTGCGTTCAGATTGCAGTATGCTTTATTGTGGGCATAATTGCTTTTGCCTTTGTAAAAATAAAGCCCGATTGCTATGAACAGTTAAAGGAAGAATTTAGTTATATAATGAACAAAGATATAACGATAGAAAAGGCAGTTGACGCTTTCAAGGAGGCTGTCGGCTTTGCAGTTTCGCCTGCTTCTGTATGGACGGACGAGGTTGAAAAGGAGGAAACAACGCTCGGAGAAAGTCAGGACTATCAATTCTATGGTGAGGGCGGAGAGGATTTGTATGTTGCACAGGCGGACACTTCCTTTGCACCTGTTTTTGTCACGCAGAAGGCATATTATCCTATTGAAAACGGAACTGTAACATCGGGCTTTGGTTACAGAATTCACCCGATATACAAGACCTTTGGCTTTCATACGGGAATGGATATAGCAACAGAAGAAAATTCGCCGATACATTGTATTTTTGACGGAAAGGTTATCGAGGTGGGCGAGAATGAAACGAGAGGAAAATACATCGTTTTAGAACATTCTTCGGGTATGGTGATGAGATATTTCCATTGTAGCGAGATTATTGCAACACTTGGTGCTAATATAAGGCGTGGCGAGGTTATAGCAAGGGTTGGCACAACGGGACTTTCAACAGGACCTCACCTTCACCTTGAAGTGCTTATAAAGGGCATAAGATATAATCCTGTCTATTTTATAGGTGAAAAATGAAATTCAAAATTAAAGGGTTAAAGGTACATATCAGCTTTTTCTTTGTCGCTTTTTTTAGCCTTATGTTTGTCCTGCACCTTGACAGTACAGTATATATCGCACTTTCTGGTGCGATAATACACGAACTTGGGCATATAGCTATGATTTTGATTTTAAAGGGTAAGCCGACCTTGCTTGAACTTAAAGTGTTCGGTGCAAGGCTTAGCTTTGACAATGAAATGAAAAAATCCTTGCGTGATGAAATTATGATAGCTCTTGCAGGACCTTTTATGAGCTTGCTTTTAGCGACGGCTATGCTCCTGGTTTATATTGCGACGGATAAAAAATATATGGATACTCTTAATTGTGCATATATAAATTTTGCACTTGCTTTATTTAATCTTTTGCCTATTGCCGAGCTTGATGGTTCAAGAGCGTTGAATTATTTTCTGTGTTATTTTTTTGAAGAAAAAAGAGTTGAAGCAATAATCAATACTGTTTCTGTAATAACTGTTATTCCTTTTGGATTTATCTGCTTTTATGCAATTTTGTGCGGTCAGATAAATATTTCAGCAATTATAGTCTGCATTTACCTGATTTTTCTTGTTATACAAAAAACTTGCCATTGAAAAATTTAATATATTACTGTAAAATAAAGTTATTACATTTATTTTGGAGAGAATATTTTGAAATACGAAGTTGAAAGATTGCTGAAATATGTTCAAAAGCCTGGAAGATATACGGGCGGTGAACTGAACAGTATAATAAAGGATAAAGATAAGGTTGATATACGCTATGCGTTCTGCTTCCCTGATACATACGAAATAGGTATGTCGCACCTTGGTATGAAAATTTTATACGGACTTATAAACGCAAGAGATGATGCTTGGTGTGAAAGGGTTTTTGCACCTGTTGACGATATGGAAGAGCAAATGCGTAAAAATAATGTTCGCCTTTTCGGTCTTGAAAGCGGAGATTACATAAAGGATTTTGATTTTATAGGCTTTACTCTTCAATACGAGCTTTCTTATACAAATATACTTAATATGCTTGACCTTGCAGGCTTGCCCGTAAAGGCTTGCGACAGAAAAGAGCTTTCACCGATTATAGTTGCGGGCGGACCTTGTGCCTGCAATCCAGAACCTCTTACAGACTTTGTGGATATGTTTTCTCTTGGTGATGGCGAAGAGGTTACAAATGAAATTCTTGACCTCTATAAAGAGCATAAAAAGAAAGGCTCAACAAAAGAGGAATTTCTGAAAGAAGCTTCAAAGATAAAGGGCGTTTATGTTCCGTCGCTTTATGATGTTGAATATAACGAGGACGGCACACTTAAAGCATTCTTGCCAAAGGGCGATGCACCTGAGAAGATAGTTAAAAGAGTAGTTGAAGATTTGGATACCTGCTACTATCCTGATAAATTCGTTGTGCCTTTTATTGACATAGTTCAGGACAGAGCAGTTGAGGAAATTTTCAGAGGCTGTATAAGAGGCTGTCGCTTCTGTCAGGCTGGTTTTATTTACAGACCGATAAGAGAAAAAAGCCCCGATGTAGTAAACAGACAAGCAAAATCACTTTGCGATACCTCGGGCTATGATGAGGTTTCTCTTTGCTCACTCAGCACAAGCGACCATTCTGAAATTCAGCCGTTGCTTTCAGATATGATAGACTGGGCAACCAAGGATAAGATAAATGTATCCTTACCGTCCTTGCGTGTTGACAACTTTTCGGACGAGCTTATGGAAAAATTACAGCTTGTCAGACGAAGCGGTCTTACCTTTGCACCAGAGGCAGGCACTCAAAGACTGCGTGACGCAATAAATAAAAATGTTACGGAGCAAGAGGTTATAAACACTGCTCACAAGGCTTTTTCAGGCGGTTGGACAAGTATTAAGCTTTACTTTATGATAGGACTTCCGACTGAAACGCTTGAAGATGTTGCTGGTATTGCAGAGCTTGGGCAGAAGGTTGTTGATGAATTTTACAGAAATCCTGAAAGGCAGAAGGGCAGAGGCGTTACTGTCAGCATAAGTGCATCTTCCTTTGTGCCGAAGCCGTTTACACCGTTTCAATGGGAAGCACAGGATACAATGGATATGCTCGAAGAAAAGCAGAAGCATCTTCTTTCAAGCATACATACTAAAAAGATAAATTTAAGCTATCACGCAACACCAACAAGTCTTTTGGAAGGCGTTTTTGCAAGAGGTGACAGAAGACTTGGCAAGGTTATCGAGTACGCTTGGAGAAATGGCTGTAAATTTGACAGTTGGGATGACCATTTCAATTTTGAAGTATGGCAGAAGGCGTTTGATGAATTTTCTCTTGATATGGATTTTTATGCTAACAGAAAAAGAGAGTTTGATGAATTATTGCCTTGGGACCATCTTGATTATGGTATAAGCAAAAAATTTCTCGAAAGAGAAAATATAAAAGCACATAACGCACAGACGACTGACCATTGTCGTATAAAATGTAATGCTTGCGGTGCAAATAAAATCAACGGAGGCAAATGCGATGCGATGTGTTAGAGTTTGGTTTTCAAAAACAGGTCAGGCAAAATATATTTCTCACCTTGACCTTATGCGTTGTATGTCAAGACTTATGAGAAGAGCACATATTCCGTTGTGGTACACAGAGGGATTTAATCCGCACCCTTATATGATGTTTGCCTTGCCTCTTTCACTCGGAAGTGAAAGTAATTGCGAGTCTATGGATATTCGCATTGAGGGCGATATAACAGATGATGAAATTTTCAAAAGGCTTAATGATAATATGCCGATAGGTCTTGAAGTGTTGAAAATATCAGAGCCTAAAATGAAAACAAATGCAATAACCTATGGCGAATATGAACTGACCTTTGAAACTCAGCAGTCAGAAAAATTAAAGCAGGAAATTGAAAAAATGCTTTCTGCTGATGAACTGATTGTTTCAAAAATGGGTAAGCAGGGAAGAAAAAAGGTTGAAAAGCAAGTAAATCTTATAGAGAAAATAAAGGAATATTCGCTTGACGAAAAAGATGGATATGTTATACTGAATGTTGTATTGCCAGCGGGTAATACGGTTAATATAAATCCGTCACTTCTTTCTGGTGCAATCGAAGAAAAATCCTTTATTGGCGGCGAGTGCTGCCGTACTTTTAGAAAGAGACTTTTGACAGAAGATATGAAAGAGTTTGAATGATTTAGAAGGAGAAATAAAATGGTTCTTACAAAAGACGAAATAAAAATAGTTTTGATTTGTTGTGGCTCGGCTTTGATTGTATTGCTTGCTGTAATCGGCATTATCATAGGAATACATACCTCGGCAAAGGAAACTATCGGTGAGAGTATTTCAGAAGAAATTACAACTCTTGAAGAAAGCAGTGAGGAACAGACAAGCATTGAAGAAACAGTTCCTGAAAATGAAGAGATTGTAACACAGCCTGCAAAGGTTGCAACAGCACAAGAAAAGAAAGAAGATAGTGGTAGAAAAAAGGTTCAAAAAGCAGCCGCTGTTGTTGTTGAACAGACAACTCAACCTCAAACACAGGTTGAACAAAAAGAAGAGCCTGAGAAAATCACAATAGGTGCAAGTACATACGAACAAGGCTGGAATCAGATAAATGGTTCAAAATATTATGTTGCTAACGATACACTTCTTTCGGGAATGCAGAATATAGGCGGACTGAAATATCATTTTGACAATGAAGGCAAGCTTACTTCATATACCTGCATAGATGTTTCAGAATGGAATGATACTATTGACTGGGTAAAGGTTAAGCAGTCTGGCATTGATTTTGCATTTATAAGAACAGCTTGGCGAGGCTATGGAAAAGGTGCTCTTTGCATTGACTCTGAGGCAGAAAAAAATATTACTAACGCTATAAATGCAGGTATTCATTGTGGACTTTATGTTTTCTCTCAGGCGGTTAATAAAAGCGAGGCTGAACAGGAAGCAAATTATCTTGTGGAAATTGCAAAAAAATATCGTATAGAATTACCTTTGGTAATTGATGTTGAATGGTCGGGCGACAGCCCTAATGGCCGTGCAGATAAGATAAGCGTTGAAACAAGAACAATGGTTGTAAAAGCCTTTTGTGAAAAAGTAAAATCACTTGGCTATTATCCTATGATTTATACAAGCACTTACTATATGCAGAAATATTTGAATCAATCTGAAATCAATTGTGATGTATGGATTGCTGAATGGAATACATCAGCACCTAAATATTCGGGCTATTCTGCTTGGCAATATACAGACAAAGGCTCAATAAGCGGAATTAAGACGGGCGTTGATTTGGATATTTGTCTTGTAAACTATCCTGAATATCTTAAAAATAAAGGCTATAACAATTTATAATAAAAAAATATAAAATAACTCTTGCAAGTTTTGCAGTTTTATGATAATATATTTTAGCATTTGTATCCGTCGTATTCTGCGACGAGGTATTATTGCCGTTGCTTAAAGGCAACAGACATAATACTGACGGTCCTCTTGTGATGTAATCGCTATGAACGTCTGTAAATTATAGGAGGAAATAAAATGGACGCATTAAAGCTTATGACCGAAGGTCAGCTCAAAGCAGAGCCACCGGTATTTAAAATCGGTGACACAGTTAAAGTTCACGTAAAAATTCGTGAGGGTGAAAGAGAAAGAATTCAGGTATTCGAAGGTACTGTTATCGCAAGAAAGGGCAGTGGCGTTTCTGAAACATTTACAGTTCGTCGTCTTTCTTATGGCGTTGGTATCGAAAGAGTTTTCCCTGTTCATTCACCAAATGTTGCTAAGGTTGAGCTTGTTAGAAGCGGTAAGGTTCGCAGAAGCAAACTTTATTATCTTCGTGACAGAGTTGGTAAGGCTGCTAAGCTTAAAGAACAACTTTAATATTGATGGTAAAAGGGACAGTTATGTCCCTTTTTTACTATCTAATTATATTCCCGAAAATGGTGATTGTGTTGAGAAAAACTGAGGATTATACAGTCCCTTTTGTTAGTGAGAGAAAAATAAAAGTTCATACTTTAAAAAAGAACAGCTATATACAATTTTCTGAAATCTTTGATACTGTGATAATAAGCTTTATTATTCTTACAGTTGTGTTTTCATTTTTTTGCAGATTTCTTCATATATCAGGTCCTTCTATGGAAAATACACTTCACGACAAAAATCTTGTTTTAGTATCAAGTACGAAAAGCAATTATAGTCGTGGCGATGTTGTGATTATCGGTCAGCCTAACGCTATGGAAGAATCTCTTGTAAAAAGAGTTATAGCAGTTGGCGGAGATATTATTGATATAAACTTTGCTACGGGTGATATTTTTGTAAACGGCGATATTATTCAAGAATCGTATATAAAAGAAAAAACAAGGCGAAGCTTTGATATTGAATTCCCCGTTAAAGTAGAAGAGGGCAAGGTCTTTGTTATGGGAGATAACAGAAATAACTCGCTTGACAGCAGGTCGTCTGTAATAGGGCAGATAGATGAAAGATATATCCTTGGTGTTGTTTCAAGAAGTATTATACCTTGGAAGAAAATATAGCTGAGATGAGGTGCCTTTATGGAAAATAATGTTGAAAATTTGAATGAAATAAAAGATGAAAAAAAGGATAAGGAAAAGCTTGTTTACAATATATATGATTTTTGCGAATCAGCAATAACAGCGATTATATTTATAATGCTACTCTTTGTTTTCGTTTGCAGATTTTTGAATGTTGACGGTAACTCAATGGTGCCGACTCTTTCAAACGGAGATAAGGTTGTTGCTATGAGTGCAAAATATACACCTGCCTATGGTGATATTGTTATTGTTGCTCAGCCGAATGTTTTTGATGAGCCTATAATTAAAAGAGTTATCGCAACAAGCGGTCAGACGGTGAATATATCAAATGGCTATGTCTATGTTGACGGTAAGAAGCTTGAAGAGCCTTATGTTGCCGAACTTACAGCAAAATTAGGCGACCAGGAATATCCTCTTGAAGTGCCAGATGGCTATGTGTTTGTTATGGGTGATAATCGTAATCGCTCAACGGACAGCCGTTTCAAGATAATAGGTCTTATTGATGAAAGATATATTCTTGGCAAGGTTAAGTTAAGAATTTTACCTTTTGGCAATTGGAATGTTTATAAAAATTTTAATGCTTAATTTATAAAAGAGTAGATTCCAAATCTACTCTTTTTATGATAGAATTATTTTGTCGCTTGATTTTTTTTGAGGAGTGAGAAGATGCCTGATACACAAAAGCAAACAGTTCAATGGTTCCCTGGACATATGGCGAAAACACGCCGTATTATCAAGGAAAGCCTTTCACTTGTTGACGCTGTTACAGAGATAGTTGACGCAAGAATTCCATTGAGTAGCAGTAACCCTGAACTAAACGAGATTATTTCAGGCAAACCGAAAATCACGCTTTTAAATAAATGTGATGTTGCTGACGAAAAGGCTACTGCAAGGTGGATAGATTATTATAAGAAAAACGGCGTGCAGGCTCTTGCCGTTGACTGCCGTTCAGGTAAGGGACTTAATAACTATCAGAAAATAGTTCGTGAAGTATTGAAGGATAAAATTCAAAGTAATATTGATAAGGGTATGGTCGGCAGAGCTGTAAGGGTTATGGTTGTCGGAATTCCAAATACGGGCAAATCCTCTTTTATAAACCGTATGGCAGGTAAAAACAGAGCAAAGGTTGCAGATAAACCAGGTGTTACGAGGCAAAATCAATGGTTTGCAATAGGCAACGGCATTGAGCTTCTTGATACACCAGGCGTTTTATGGCCTAAATTTGAAGATAAAGAGGTAGGCGATAAACTCGCTTTTATCGGCTCGGTTAAAGATGAAGTGCTTGATGTTGAACTTCTTGCAGTAAGATTGCTTGAAGTTATGATAAGAGATTATAAGGAAAATCTTATTGCAAGATATAAATTAAGCAATATTGACGGGCTTGAAGCATACGAGGTGCTGGAAGCAATAGGCAGAAAAAGAGGTATGCTGATAAGTGGCGGTGAAATAAATACAGAGCGTGCATCAGTTATGTTGCTTGACGAATATCGTGCAGGTATGCTTGGCAAAATTACGCTCGATTCTATTCCAGAATAAAGGGTTGATTATATGGCTGAAAATATTATAAATTGGTATGAATATGAAAATCAGGCACATTCCGAGGGCTATAAGGTTGTGTGTGGAGTTGACGAGGCTGGCAGAGGTCCGCTTGCAGGTCCTGTTTGTGCGGCTTGCGTTATTATGCCTGAAAACAGTAAGCTTGAAGGCGTTATAAACGATTCAAAAAAACTGAGTGAAAAAAAGAGAGAAGAACTCTACGATTTGATTTGTGATGAAGCAATAGCCTATTCAATATCAATGGTTGACGAAAAGGTTATAGATGAAATAAACATTTTGCAGGCTACATTCAAAGCGATGAAAAATGCTATTGATAATATCAGCGTAAAGCCTGATATTGCTCTTATTGACGGAAATCGTATGCCGCCTGAGCTTTCAGTTGAGGGCAGAACGGTAATAAAGGGCGACGCAAAATCTATTTCAATAGCGGCGGCATCAATTCTTGCAAAGGTTACGAGGGACAGATTTTTATATCAGCTTGATAAGGAATATCCTGAATATCAGTTTGCAAAGCACAAGGGCTATGGTACAAAGCTTCATTATGAAATGCTTGAAAAATACGGCATATCGCCCGTTCATCGAAGAAGCTTCCTTAAAAAACTTTCCGATTTGCCTGATTTAAAAAGATAAGAGGGTTTGTATGAATAAAATGGGAATGTATGGCGAGCGGTGTGCTGCTCGCTTTTTGCGTGATAAAGGCTATAAAATAATAACGGCTAACTATACAACGAGGTTAGGCGAAATAGATATAATAGCAAGTGATGAAAAATATATTATATTTGTTGAGGTTAAGGCGAGAGGGGAAAACAGTATCGCCCAGCCCTGCGAATTTGTTGACGAAAACAAACAGAGAAAGATTTTGTCAACTGCTCAGCTATATCTTTCTTCTTATCCTTCTGATGATTTACAGCCGAGGTTTGATATTATCGAGGTTTTCCTTGATGATAATAACAAAATGAAAAAGATAAATCATATTGAAAATGCTTTTGACGGAGAGTGAACCTTATGAATTTTTTTGATTTGCATTGTGACACGATAGGCGAGTGCTATCTTCAAAAAAAGAGCCTTAAAACAAATGATTTGCATATTTCTCTTGATAAAGCCAAAGACCTTGAAAAATGGGCACAGCTTTTTGCGATATGGATACCCGACGAAAAAAGAGGTCAAGAGGCTTTGCAGTATTTCAAGAATGTCTATGATGTGTTTTTAAGAGAAATTCAAAACAACGAAAGTGATATTTCATTTTGCAGAAATTCAGAGGATATTGATAAAGCCTTTAAAGCTTCACAATATTCAGCGTTACTCGGAGTTGAGGGCGGTGCTGCAATAGCAGGCAGGCTTGAAAATCTTGATTTTCTCTATGATTGCGGTGTAAGGCTAATGACTCTTACCTGGAATGATTCAAATGAAATTGCGAACGGTTGCTTTTCAAAGGATACGAGCGGGCTTACTGCCTTTGGCAAGGAAACGGTTAAATATATGCAGGGAAAAAATATGATTGTTGATGTTTCACATCTCAACAGAAAGGGCTTTTATGATGTTGTTGATATAACTGAAAAGCCGTTTGTTGCAAGCCATTCAAATTCGGATAAGGTTTATTCTCATCCGAGAAATCTCACCGATGAACAGATAGATATTATGATAGAGCGTAAGTGCTTGATAGGACTTAATTTATACACAAAATTCCTTGGAGAGTCCGAACAGTCAGGGTGTGACGAGGCTCTTAAACACGCTTACCATATTCTTGAAAGAGGTGGCGAAAAGGTCTTGGCTATGGGTACAGACTTTGACGGCTGTACTGTTGCAGATAAGATTGCGGGCATAGATAAAATATCAGTTTTGGCAGATTATTTTGAAAATCACGGAATTAGTAAGCAAAGTGTTGAAAATATTTTCTTTGACAACGCAAAAATTTTCTTTTCCCGTGTTTTACAAATGCAATAATATATGTTAAAATTCTAACAGTAATGTTTTTTGAGGAGAATAATTATGGAATACACAAGTACAAGAAATAAAAATGTAACAGTTTCAGCAGCTCAGGCTATTGTTCAGGGAATTTCAGAGGACGGCGGTCTTTTTGTACCAAAGTCAATACCGTCAATTTCTCTTGACGATATAAATGAAATGACAAAGCTTGATTATATAGGCAGAGCAAAGAAAATTCTTGCTATGTACCTCACAGATTTTACAGCAGATGAGCTTGATTATTGCGTCGGCGGTGCATATAAAAAAGGAAAGTTCAGCTCAGATGATGTTGCACCCGTTGTAACTCTTGAAGGTAACGCTAATGTTCTTGAATTATGGCGTGGCCCTACATGTGCGTTTAAAGATATGGCATTACAGCTTTTGCCTTATCTTCTTACAACAGCCGCTTCAAAGACAGTTAAGGGAAAAACAATAGTTATTCTTGTTGCAACCTCTGGTGATACAGGTAAGGCAGCACTTGAAGGCTTTAAAGATGTTCCTGATACAAAGATGGTTGTTTTCTACCCTCAGGACGGCGTAAGCCCTATGCAGAAGCTTCAAATGATGACTCAGGAAGGTGCAAATGTAAGCGTTTGTGCTATTGAGGGCAACTTTGACGATGCACAGAGCGGTGTTAAGAAAATTTTTACTGATAAAGAAATTGCTGAAAAGCTTGCAAATAACAATATGATGTTTTCTTCTGCAAACTCAATCAACTGGGGCAGACTTGTTCCGCAGATTGTTTACTATATTTCAGCATACTGCGATTTGCTCAAACAAGGTAAGATAAAGCTCGGCGATAAGATGAATGTTGTTGTTCCTACGGGTAACTTCGGCAATATCCTTGCCGCTTACTATGCAAAGAAAATGGGCTTGCCTATTGATAAGCTTGTTTGTGCTTCAAACAAAAACAATGTTCTTACTGATTTCCTTACAACAGGCGAATATAACCGTAACAGAGAATTCTATACAACTGCTTCTCCGTCTATGGATATTCTTATTTCTTCAAATCTTGAAAGACTTTTATTCTTTATGACAGATGGCAACGATAAGCTTGTTAAGGAATGGATGGAATCACTTGCAAAAGACGGTTGCTATAAAGTAAGCGACGAGGTTTTCAAAAAGATTTCAGCAGAATTCAAAGCAGGCTTCTGCGACGATGAAAAGACAAAAGAAACAATAAATGCTATGTTTAAAGCACATAAGTATCTTTGCGATACACATACAGCAGTTGCAGTCAACACTTATTTTGATTACAAGGCAAAATCTGGTGACGATAAGGTTACTGTTATCGCTTCAACTGCTAATCCTTATAAATTCTCAGCAGATGTTTTACAAGCTGTAAACGAGGGCGAAAAGACAACAGCGGATGAATTCAGCGTTGTTGAGGAGCTTCATAAAGCAACAAATGAGCCAGTACCAGCACAGCTTGCAAATCTTCAAAGCAAACAAGTACGCTTCAAGGATGTTTGCCAGAAAGAGCAGATGATTGACCAGGTATTCAAAATGCTCGGCATCTGATAACAGGAGAGTACACTATGTCACTTTTTGCAATAGGTGATACACACCTTTCACTTTCTTGCGATAAGCCTATGGATATTTTCAATGGTTGGAGCGACTATGTTGAAAGGCTTGAAGAAAACTGGAAAAATTGCGTTGGTGAAAATGATACTGTCGTTATAAACGGTGATTTTTCTTGGGCTATGACTCTTGAACAAGCGTACGAGGACTTTAAGTTTATAAACGCTTTGCCAGGCAAAAAGCTTATTTCAAAGGGCAACCACGATTACTGGTGGTCAACAAAAAATAAAATGGATAAATTTTTGCTTGAAAATCACTTTGATACAGTAAATATTCTTCATAATAACGCTTATATTGCAGGTGATTTTGCAGTTTGCGGAACAAGAGGCTGGTTTTTTGATGCTCAGGAAAATGAGCAGACGGACAAAAAAGTTCTTCTTCGTGAAGCGGGCAGACTTAAAATGTCTATTGATGAAGCGAAAAAGACGGGACTTGAACCTATTGTTTTTCTGCATTATCCACCGCTTACGCAGACGGCAGTTTGTCACGAGATATATGATGTCCTTATTGAAGAAGGTATAAAGAGGTGCTTTTACGGGCATCTTCACAGTGCTTCTACTTCAAGAAGTGTTAATTCGGTTGTTGACGGGATTTCATTTGCATTGATTTCAAGCGATTTTCTTGGCTTTACACCAAGACTTATAGAAAAATATTAAATTTTATAAAAAATAAGTGGAATTATATTTTAATCTCTGCTATAATATTTTAGTTAGTTAATTTACAGGAGGATAAACATAATGAGTTTAAAATCATCAAACAAAGTTGAAAACGAAAATAATGTCTATGAGGTTGAAGTAAGCGTTGACGCTGAAACTTTCAACGACGCAGTTACAAAGGTTTACAATAAGCAGAAGAAAAATATAACTGTTCACGGCTTCCGTAAGGGTAAGGCTCCTCGTTCAGTTATTGAAAAGTTATATGGTGAAGGCGTTTTCTATGATGACGCTATTGAAATGGTTTTCCCAGATGCTCTTAAAGCTGCTGTTGATGAAGCAGGTCTTGATATGGTAGCAACAGAAGATGCAGAGGTTACTTCTTGCGGTAAAGACGGTCTTGAAATCAAAGTAAAGGTTGTTGTAAAGCCAGAAGTTACAATTTCAGAATATAAGGGCATTAAGGCAAAGAAAGAATCAGCAGAGGTTACTGATGAAGATATCAACGCTGAAATTGACAAGCTTCGTGAAAGAAACGCAAGAATGGTTGGCGTTGAAGACAGAGCAGTTAAAGACGGCGATTTTGCAGTTATTGACTTTGAAGGCTTTGTTGACGGCGTTGCTTTTGAAGGCGGTAAGGGTGAAAACTTTAACCTTGGTATAGGTTCAGGTCAGTTCATTCCTGGCTTTGAGGAGCAGATTATCGGTCACAATATCGGTGAAGAATTTGATATAAATGTTACATTCCCTGAAAATTATAATCCTAAAATGGCAGGCAAGGACGCAACATTTAAAATTAAAATCAAGGAAATAAAAGCAAAAGAGCTTCCAGAGGTTGACGATGAATTCGTTAAAGATGTCAGCGAGTTCTCAACTCTTGATGAATTAAAGGAAGATATTAAAAAGCATCTTGCTGATTCAAAGGCTCACAAGGTTGAAGAAGAATTTGAAAACAGCATTGTTGATAAAATCGTTGAAAATATGAGTGCGGATATTCCAAACGCTATGATTGAAATGAGAATTGATGAAAACATCAAGGACTTTGATTATCGTTTGCACGCACAAGGACTTGGCCTTGACAAGTATCTTCAATATACAGGTATGGAAATGGGTGCTTTCAGAGAAAGCTTCAAGGAGCAGGCTGAAAAGCAGGTTAAAACACGCCTTGCTCTTGAAAAGATTGTTGAACTTGAAAACATTACTGTTGATGATGCAACAGTTGAGGAAGAATATAAGAAGCTTGCTGATTCATATAATATGGATGTTGAAAATGTTAAGAAAGCACTTCCTGTTGAGATGTTCACACAAGACCTTAAAGTTAATAAGGCTATTGATTTCGTAAAAGAAAATGCAATTGCTGAATAATTTTATTTTTTAGAATTGTTATAAATTGTTTAATAACTGTTCAATAATATGTTGTAACCTATTTGAGAGATGTGGATTGCTCTGCATCTCTCATAATACTAAAAACAATGTCGGAGGTTAATTACTATGAGTTTTGTACCTTATGTAATTGAACAAACTAATAGAGGCGAGCGTTCTTATGATATTTTCTCACGCCTTTTAAATGACAGAATTATCGTTCTTTCAGAAGAAGTTACAGATGCAAGTGCATCTCTTGTGGTTGCACAGCTTTTATATCTTGAAGGTCAGGATGCCGAAAAAGATATAAGCTTTTATATCAACAGCCCTGGTGGCTCTGTTACAGCAGGTCTTGCAATATATGATACAATGCAGTATATCAAGTGCGATGTTTCAACTATCTGCGTTGGTCTTGCTGCAAGTATGGGTGCATTCTTGCTTTCATCAGGTGCTAAGGGTAAGCGTTTTGCTTTGCCTAACAGCGAGATTATGATACATCAGCCATCTGGCGGTGCAAAAGGTCAGGCAACTGAAATTCAGATTGTTGCTGAACAAATCCTTAAAACAAAGCAGAAATTGAATGAAATTCTTGCCGCTAATACAGGTAAGCCTATTGATGTTATTGCAAAGGATACTGACCGTGATTACTTTATGAGTGCACAGGAAGCTCTTGAATACGGTATTGTTGATAAGGTTATTACAAAGAGATAAACGGAGGTGGCATAATGCCAAGAGATGACGATAAAAGAGAAGTTAATGTCCGTTGCTCTTTTTGTGGAAAGACACAGGACCAGGTAGATAAACTTATTGCAGGTCCGGGCGTTTTTATTTGTGATGAATGTGTTGAGTTGTGTCAGGGCATTCTTGATGATGGTGAGGGCGAACGCCGTTCAAGAAAATCAAAGTCTAATTTATCAAATGAAATGGTTTTGCCTAAACCGCAGGAAATAAAAGCACAGCTTGATGAATATGTAATAGGTCAGGATAACGCTAAAAAAGCTTTAAGCGTTGCCGTTTATAATCACTATAAAAGAATTTTTCTTGCAGATAAATCTGATGTTGAAATTCAGAAAAGCAACATTCTTCTTTTAGGTCCTACGGGTGTTGGTAAGACAATGCTTGCACAGACACTTGCAAAAATCCTCAATGTTCCGTTTGCTATTGCAGATGCAACAACATTGACCGAGGCAGGCTATGTCGGTGAAGATGTTGAGAATATACTTTTAAGGCTTATTCAGGCTGCCGATTTTGATGTTGAAAAGGCAGAACGAGGCATAATATATGTTGATGAAATAGATAAAATTTCAAGAAAGAGCGAAAACCGTTCAATAACTCGTGATGTTAGCGGTGAGGGCGTTCAGCAGGCGTTGCTCAAAATCCTTGAAGGTACTGTTTCTAATGTTCCGCCTCAGGGCGGAAGAAAGCACCCACAGCAAGAGTTTATACAGATTGATACTTCTAATATCCTCTTTATCTGTGGCGGAGCTTTTGACGGAATAGAAAAGATTGTTGAAAACCGTACAGGTCACTCTTCTTTGGGATTTGGAGCTGAAATCAAAACAAAGTCGGAAATAAAGAAAGCTGACATTATGAGCAAGGTTATTCATCAGGACCTTGTAAAGTTTGGTCTTATCCCTGAATTAGTTGGTCGTATTCCTGTTATAACAGGCTTACAGGCTCTTGATAGAGAAGCACTTGTTAAGGTACTTACAGAGCCTAAAAATGCGATAGTAAAACAATATAAATCCTTGTTTAAGCTTGATAATGTTGAGCTTGAATTTACAAAAGAGGCATTAGAGGCTGTTGCCGATAAAACTCTTGAAAACGAAACGGGTGCAAGAGGCTTGCGTTCTATAATGGAGGGCATTCTTAC
>JAILBY010000163.1 GCA_024680655.1 Clostridiales bacterium
TAATTCAAAGCCGTCTTTCCATTACAGAAATTGCTATGAAAAATGGCTTTGAAAATATTTCATACTTTATCCGTTCCTTCAAAAAGAAGTTTGGAAAAAGCCCTCTGGCTTACAGGAAAAATTCACAGGAAGCAAAATATCATACTGAAGCGTAAAATTACCTGTCTGCTCAGAAAGCCGCGCTCGGCGCAAGATGTTGCCCCCCCACCCCACCGGCGTGGCAGTATCATTGAAAAAGAATCCTTTATTCCGCTATAATAAAAATATCATTTATCCACAATGGACGCAGGAGTATTTATGAAAAAGAAAATAGGATTTATAATTTTTTCTATTTTGCTGGCGATTTTTTTGACAAGCTGCGATGAGGTCTTGTCTGTGGTGACGGAAGGCAAAGACGGGTCAAAGATTGTGCATAACTACATCTCTATGATTAGCGATAAAGTTTATGATGAAAGCGCGAGCATGAAATCATGGCGAGACATAGATCCATTTGGCGGAGAATCAGGCATTGACATGGACAACTTGCTTTTTAAAATCGAAAATAAAAAAGAGAAAATGATTGTTTATGGAAATGACGAGTCTGCGGTCGAACTGGCTTTCTTTGACGGCGGTTACAAATACACAGCCTTTGTCGCGACGGAAGCTTTTTCAGAAGCGATGGACAGTTTGTCAGACATTGAATTTTAACTGGAGAAAAATATGAAAAAATTTTTAATGCCATTAACAATTACACTCGCAACAATAACGCTCTTTGCGTCTTGCGCAAAAAAGCCCCTCACCCTTGATGAAAACACTTCCATGAAAACCTTAATCAAGGCAAGCGACAAAGAAATTACAGACTTGATCTTTAAGGAAGTCGCCGAAAAAACAAACATGTCCCAAGAAGACGTAAGCGTCGAATACATTCTAAGAGACGACGACGGAAAGGCAATCGCCGTAAAGTTAAAGTCAAACAAAGACTAATGATTTTTCTTGCATGACATGCGCAAAGCGGATTGGCAGGTCAACCCAGCCGCCGCCTAAGCGCGTAGTTATGCCGAGTCCGCCACTTGCGGCGCACAGTAGTATATATGAAAAAAATAGTATGCGCATTATTGCTTTCAGCGGTCACTCTTGCAGGAATTTTCAGCGAGGAAAAATGCAATCTTGATATGGTGAAAATTCCAGAGACAAACATCAAAATGCTTAAGACGGAAGTGACTCAGTCTCTCTACAAAAGCGTTATGGGCGTGAATCCTAGCAGTCCATATAAGTTCATTGGTGAAAATTATCCCATTGTATGCGTCAGCTGGCATGACGCAATTTACTTTTGCAACAAATTGAGCGTCCAGCATGGCCTTGAGCCTGTTTACGCCGTAAACGGAGAAAGCGATGTTTCTAAATGGAACTATAGGCCGAATGACGCGGACGAACAATTTCATGAACTATATGGAACGGTGACACAAAATCCAAACGCCAATGGATATAGATTGCCAACTTATGATGAATGGGCGACAGCAGCAAAAGGCGGCGAGGAATACAAATATTCCGGAAGCGATGAAATTGATGAAGTGGCATGGCATATAGGAAACAGCGAACAAATCAATGAGGTCGCTCAAAAAAAATCCAACGCCTATGGTTTGTTCGATATGAGTGGCAATGCCACTGAATGGCTATGGGACATGTATGATGGAATGCCCAAATATCGTTATTTGTGCGGAGGCAGTTATGCTGAAACATCTATAAATTGCGAGATAACGCAACGCAATTGCGCTCCAGCTACAAGTCAAAGCGCAAATCTAGGATTTCGCATTATTCAAAACGCAAAGTGAGATGAAGTTTTTTTCATGGCCTTCCCGCCCTAAAGGGCGGTCGCTACGTCCAGGGTTCCGCTATCCGCTCCATCGTCTTCACTTCGTTCAGCCGACGGCTCCGCCGCCCTTCCCATCGCTAAGGCAAAGATAAATAGACAATGGCGCAAATGTAATGCTATAATGGAATTGTTCTATCACAGTCTACCGGGGGCGCTTTTTGCAGAGGAAACTGGTTACTGTGTATAGGGGGGAATTTTTGTTATGTGGACGCCCGCACTGGGGCGCCTTTTTTTGAGCAAGAAAATGACAACAATATATTTTGTAAGACATTGCAAACCAGATGCAAATATTCAGGATGACAGAAACAGACCTTTAACCGAAGAAGGTTTGGCTGATTCACAACATGTTCTTGAAATATTAAAAGATAAAAATATTGATATATTCATTTCCAGCCCATACAAAAGAAGTTACGATTCCATAAAAAAAGCTGCTGATTATTATGGGAAAAGTATTATTACTGATGAAAGACTATGCGAAAGAAAAGCCGGAAAAAACAGTAATAATCATGAAATGTTTAATAAACGCTGGTCAGATTTGAGTTTTGCAGAAGAAGATGGAGAATCTATTGGATCAGTGCAAAAAAGAAACATTGAAGCTTTAAATGAAATCCTTGAACAATATCCTGATAAAACTATTGTAATCGGAACTCATGGAACAGCATTAAGCAGTATTTTAAATTATTATGACTCCAGTTTTAATGGAGAAAGTTTTATGAAAATTATAGATTTAATGCCCTACATAGTAAAAATGGAATTTGAAGGAAAAACAAATATATCAAAAGATGATGTATTTTCTATCTGGAAAGAATATAAAGAATAAAAAAGGGAATATTTTAGAAAGCAAGTCAAGCTTGCTTTCTAAAATTAAATTAAACTTTATGGTCTACGCGAAGAAGCGATAGTACGCGGCTTTACGCCGCTTAGGAAAAGTATAATAATAGAGGCATACGCTTCTAATGGTTGTACAGAATCTTCTTAAAGAAAAAAAATGATTTAAGGTATATAATTCTGTATAAGATATATAATTTGTCATAACAAAGGTTCGTAGCCGACGGCTCCGCCGCCCTTCCCATCGCTAAGGCAAAGATAAATAGACAATGGTATAAATGTAATGCTATAATGGAATTGTTCTATCACAGTTTACCGGGGCGCTTTTTGCAGAGGAAACTGGTTACTGTGTATAGGGGGAATTTTTGTTATGTGGACGCCCGCACTGGGGCGCTTGGAGAAAAATGAAAAAACTTTTAGTTACTGGTGGTACTGTTTTTGTAAGTAAATATGTAGCAGAATATTTTTCAAATAAGAATGAGTATGAAGTATTCGTATTGAATAGAAATAATCATCCTCAACCAGCTAATACTAAGCTTATCAACCTTGATAGAAAGGATTTACAGGATAAATTAAAAAAATATAATTTTGATATTGTTCTAGATATTACTTCTTATAATAAAAACGATGTTCAGGGAATTTATGAGTCAGTTGGAGATGTCCCTGATTATATTTTTTTGAGTTCAAGTGCAGTTTATCCGGAAACAGAAGAACAGCCATTTATGGAAAATGTAAAAGTTGGTTTTAATAAATTCTGGAAAGATTATGGAATGAATAAAATTGAAGCAGAAGAATATTTGCGTTCCGTAAAACCTGATTCATATATTATAAGACCCCCATATTTATATGGACCAGAAAATAATGTATATCGTGAAGCTTTCGTATTTGAATGTGCAGAAAATAATCGCCCCTTCTATATTCCTTCAAATGGAGATATGAAATTACAATTTTTTTATATAGAAGATTTATGTAAAATTATCGAAAAAATAATAAAAACGCATCCTGAAGAAAAAATATTTAATGTTGGAAATGAAGAATCTGTTTCCATTAAAGAATGGGTAAAACTTTGTTATGAAGTTGTCGGAAAGGATGTTATTTTTAAAAATGTAAATGAGGAAATTGAACAAAGAAATTATTTTAGTTTTTATAATTATGAATATAAATTAGATATCACCAGACAAAAAAGTCTTTTAAAAGAATCTACGAATTTAAGGGAAGGCTTAACAGAATCATATTGCTGGTATAAAAATAATAAAGACAAAGTAAACCGGAAGGCTTACCTTGATTTTATAAATAAAAATTTTGAATAGTAAGCACATAACAAAGGTTACGACCTTCGGTCGTTTGCATTTAAGGAAATTATTATCTAGTGCGCTTGCGCGCACGATGCATCATAGCCGACAGCGGGTTAAGCCCTCTGCGGGACAATCAATTGTTCCGAGCCATTATTTCGATGAGCCTAAAAAATGCTTTCGCATTTTTCTTAACGGCTCTTCGATTGTAGGCAGGTACAAGCCATTGTTATGTGGACGCCCGCACTGGGGCGCATAAGAGGTAAAAAAATGAATTATAATCCAAGTGAAAAAGAAATAACTTTTATAAACAATGCACTAAATAAATTCAATGATGAAAAGGTCGGCCCCGATAATCATGAGCTGCTAAATATCGTTGAATATGATGGAAACAAAAATATAATTGGCGGGATTCTCGGCGGCACTTATTAGGGCTGGATGCACATTGATATTCTCTGGGTAGATATAAAATTCAGAAAAAAGGGAATTGGATCACATTTGCTAGAGGCAGCTGAAGAAGAAGCTAAAAAAAGAGGTTGTCATTCTGTACATGTAGATACAATGTCCTGGCAAGCTCCAGAATTTTATAAAAAAAATGGATATAAAATAATCAGTGAGCTAAATAATATTCCTATAGGATATAAAAAGTATCATTTGATTAAAGAG
>JAILBY010000175.1 GCA_024680655.1 Clostridiales bacterium
TACCGTTGTTACAGAAGAGTATAATGCCGAGCAGATTCAGGTTCTTGAAGGACTTGAAGCTGTACGCAAAAGACCTGGTATGTATATCGGCTCAACAGGTCCAAGAGGTTTGCACCACTTGGTTTATGAAATTGTTGACAACTCAATAGACGAGGCTCTTGCAGGCTTTTGTACTCACATTGAGGTTGAAATTCTTGAAGGCGACATTATAACAGTTCGTGATAACGGCCGTGGTATTCCTGTTGATATAAATGAAAAAATGGGTTTACCTGCTGTAACCGTTGTTTTAACAGTTCTTCACGCTGGCGGTAAGTTCGGCGGAAGCGGTTACAAGGTTTCAGGCGGTTTACACGGCGTTGGTTCGTCTGTTGTTAATGCTCTTTCAGAGTGGATGGAAGTTGAAATTTCAAGAGATGGTCACATATACCGTCAAAAATTTGAAAGAGGTAACATAAAAACAGACCTTGAAGTTGTAGGCGATACACAAACCACAGGTACTTTTATCAAATTTAAGGCAGACGGTGAGATATTCAGAGATACAACCGTTTATGAATTTGATATTCTTGAAAAAAGACTCAGAGAACAAGCTTTCCTCAACGCTGGTCTTTCAATTAAGCTTACAGATTTAAGAGATAAAGACAATATCGTTTCAAAAGAATATTGCTACGAGGGCGGTGTTTCGTCTTTCGTTGAATATATCAACACTTCAAGAGGTCTTACACCTCTTCACGAAAGCCCGATACATCTTATAAATGTTGACGGTGAGAGAAGTGCAGAAATCGCAATTATGTATAACGATTCTTACAATGAAGTTATACTTTCATTTGCAAACAATGTTAATACAGTTGACGGCGGTACTCACGAGGACGGCTTTAAACGAGCTTTAACAAAGGTTTTCAATGATTACGGCAAAAAGTACGGTATTCTTAAAGACTCTGATAAAAACCTTACGGGTGACGATGTTCGTGAGGGTATAACAGCCGTTATCAGCGTTAAGCTTACAGAGGCTCAGTTTGAAGGTCAGACTAAGGGTAAGCTCGGCAATACTGAAATTACTCAGTTTGTTTCAAAGCTTGTCTATGATAAGCTGATGACTTATTTTGAAGAAAATCCTGCTGTTGCAAAGGCTATCTTCTCAAAGGCTCTTGACGCTTCAAGAGCAAGAGAGGCAGCAAGAAAAGCAAGAGATTTGGCAAGAAGAAAATCAGTTCTTGAAGGCAACAATCTTCCTGGTAAGCTTGCCGATTGCACAAGCCGTGATGCAACAATGACAGAGCTTTACATAGTCGAGGGTGACTCTGCGGGCGGTTCTGCAAAGGTCGGCAGAGACAGAACTTTCCAAGCTATTCTTCCTCTTTGGGGAAAAATGCTCAATGTTGAAAAAGCAAGACTTGATAAGGTTATAGGCAACGAAAAGCTCACCCCTGTTGTTACCGCTCTTGGTACAGGTATAGGTGAGGATTTCGATATTAAAAAATTGAGATACGGCAAAGTAGTTATTATGGCTGATGCCGATGTCGATGGTGCTCACATCAGAACATTACTTTTAACTTTCTTTTACAGATATATGCGTCCTCTTGTTGAAGAGGGACATGTATTTATCGCACAGCCACCTCTTTTCAAGGTAAGCAAGGGTAAAAAACACCTCTACGCTTTCTCCGACGAGGAAAGAGACCAGAAAATTGAAGAGCTTGGCGGAAGCTGCGATATTCAGCGTTACAAAGGTCTTGGTGAAATGGACGCTGAACAGCTTTGGGAAACAACTATGGACCCTGAATTCAGAACTATGTTAAAGGTTACTATTGAAGACGCTATTATGGCGGACGAAACCTTCTCAATTCTTATGGGTGACAAGGTTGAGCCAAGAAGAGAATTCATTGAAAAGAACGCAAAATATGTTCAGAATTTGGATATTTAATTATTATGATAAACAGTATAAGAATTGATTACCGTATGACAATGGAATGCTTTGTTGAAAGTGAGATTTTTAAGCACAAAAGAAAGCAGGACCTTGAAACAAAAAGCGGTAAAAGATTTTTTAAAACAGTTATTACAGCTTTGATAATTTATATTATTGTTCAAGCGTTTCTTTTGCTTAAAGCCTTTACCTCGGGCAGAAATTCAAAGGCATATTTTATTGCAGGGGTTGTTATAACGCTTATCACTGTAATTCTTTTACCTGTTTTTCTGAGAATATCTCTGATTATTCAAAAGGAAAATATTTTCAGAAAACGCAATTTAGGAAATATACCTTGCTATATAGTAATTTCAAATGATGAGATTATCTATGCGGTTGATGACGCTCAGCTTAAACTCTCAACCGACGATATTATTGTGGCAAGAGAAACAGAAAAATGCTTCACTATTCTTTTGAAAGAAAACAATGAAAGCATTTCTATACCAAAACAAAAGCTTACAGAACAAACAAAGATAAATTTTTCAGCCGCTTTAAGCGAAATTTTGGCTGGTAAATATCAGAACTTATGTTATTGAAAGTTAGCCAAAAAGATGGGTGTGATTTTTTAAATGAGTAAAAACAACGAAAAAGAACTTCAACACGGCGCAGTTAATTATGAAAATCAAAAGATAATCGAAGTTGAAATAAACAACGAAATGAGAAAATCTTTCCTTGATTATTCAATGAGCGTTATCGTTGCTCGTGCTTTGCCTGATGTTCGTGACGGTTTGAAGCCTGTTCACAGAAGAATTCTCTACACTATGTATGAAAATTCTCTCTATCCTGATAAGGCTTACCGTAAGTGTGCCGATACAGTCGGTGCCGTTCTCGGTCGTTACCATCCACACGGTGACGCTTCAGTTTATGACGCTATGGTTCGTTTAGCACAGGATTTCTCAATGAGATATCTTCTTGTTGACGGTCACGGTAACTTCGGTTCAGTTGACGGTGACCCACCTGCTGCTTACCGTTATACAGAGTCAAGAATGAGTAAAATCTCTCTTGAAATGCTTACTGATATTGACAAGGACACAGTTGACTTTATGCCTAACTATGACGACCGTCTTAAAGAACCGATGGTTTTGCCGTCAAGGTATCCTAATCTTCTTGTCAATGGTTCAACAGGTATTGCTGTTGGTATGGCTACAAATATTCCGCCTCACAATATGAAAGAGGTTATTGACGGTATGTGCTACCTGATAGATAACCCTGATGCAGAGGTTGCCGACCTTATGGAATACATAAAGGGACCTGACTTCCCTACTGCTGGTATCATTATGGGCAGAAGCGGTATAAGAGCCGCTTATTCAACGGGCAGAGGCAAGATTATTTTAAGAGCAAGAGCCGAAATAGTTGAAAAGGCTAACGGCAGATTTAAAATCACTGTTACTGAATTGCCTTATCAGGTAAACAAGGCAAGACTTATTGAAAATATTGCCGACCTCGTTAAAGAAAAAAGAATTGAGGGTATTGCAGACATTAACGACTATTCAAGCCGTGAGGGTATGCAGATTGATATTGATTTGAAGAGAGAGGCTAACCCTCAGGTTGTTTTAAATCAGTTATTCTCTTTCACTCAGCTTCAAATAACCTATGGCGTTATTATGCTTGCACTTGTTAATGGTGAGCCAAAGGTTTTAACTCTTAAAGAGGTTTTACAAAACTATATCGACTTCCAGTGCGAAGTTATAACACGCCGTACACAGTTTGAGCTTAAAAAGGCACAGGAAAGAGCACATATCTTAGAGGGCTTGATGGTTGCCCTTGACTTCATTGATGAGGTTATAGATATACTTAAAAAATCTCCTGACCAGCCAAGCGGTAAGCTTGCTCTTATGGAACGCTTTGGTCTTGATGATGTTCAGGCTCAGGCAATAGTTCAGATGCGTTTAGGTCAGTTGACAGGTCTTGAACGCTCAAAGATAGAGGACGAACTTGCTACTCTTAAAGAAAAAATCGAAAATTATTTGCGTATTCTTTCAGATGAGCAGATTGTTCTTTCTATGGTTAAGGAAGAAACAATGGCAATCGGCGAAAAGTTTGAAGATGAACGCCGTACTGAAATTATGAACATAAGCGGTGAGGTTGATATTGAGGACCTTATTCCAGAGGAAACCTGCGTATTCACTCTTACTACTATGGGATATATCAAACGCCAGCCTGCTGACGCTTATAAAATTCAGAACAGAGGCGGCAGAGGCGTTAAGGGTATGACAAGGCGTGAAGAAGATGTTGCAGAAACTATGTTCACCTGCTCCACTCACGAGCATGTTATGTTCTTTACAGACAGAGGCAGAACCTACCGTCTTAAAGGCTATGAAATTCCAGAGGGAAGCAAGACAAGTAAGGGTATGAATATAGTAAACCTCTTGCCTATTGAGGGCGATGAAAAGGTTACTGCTATGATTAGAATACCTGATATAGATGACGAAAACGCTTATTTGTGTATGGTTACAAGAAAGGGTATAATCAAGAGAACTGCTCTTTCAGCTTATCAGAATATCAGAAAAACAGGCGTTATTGCAATTAACCTTGATGACGATGACGAGCTTGCTTGGGTACACCTTACAAGTGGTAATGATGATTTACTTGTTGCCACAAAGAAAGGTATGTGCATAAGATTTAACGAAACCGATGCAAGAGTCCTCGGCAGAACGGCAAGAGGTGTTAAGTCAATCTCTCTTTCAGAGGGCGACGAGGTTGTTGGTATGGTTGTGCTTGAAGAGGGCAAAACCGTTCTTACTGTCAGCGAAACAGGCTACGGCAGAAGAACTGAAATTGAAAATTATCGTTTACAGTCAAGAGGCGGTAAGGGTAAAACCAACTACAAAACCCTTAAATATGGTGATGTTGCAGGTATCCGTACTGTTTCAGACGATGAGGATATTATCCTTATTTCAGCAGAGGGTATAATTATCCGTATCAAATCAACCTCTATCAGCAATTTCTCACGCACTGCAAAGGGCGTTAAGGTTATGAGAGTCGGTGAGGGCGATAAGGTTGCCACTCTTTCCTGCGTTGAGCACGATGATGAAGAGTCAACAGATGAAATGCCTGTTGATGAAAATGCAGACGAGGAATAATTTTTAAAGATTATTCAAAGCTTTAAGATTATTAAAAGATTTAAGATAAAAAACTCTGGTTTACCAATGGCA